>JBFRWK010000036.1:0-31796 GCA_051439545.1 Xenococcaceae cyanobacterium
CAATGATTGTAAATGCTGCTGGCAGCATTTATAGTGCGGTGCAAATGCTTATTTCGTTTATGTTGATATAGCTTGAATTTATAAGTCTTCATGATAGTTATTATGATAGCATTTATTGTAGATGGGAATAATTTATCTACATGAAGAATCTTTACAGACACTATAATCATGCTTTAGGTCTAGCTACAGTTCATTTAGTTTGGATACCTTGCCGACGCAGAAGAGTCTTTGCCAAAAACGAAGCCTTAAAATTGAGATGCATTGAGATATTCCAGTCTGTTGCCAATGATAAAGAATGGATTATTAAAGCCTTAGAAGTAGCTCCAGATCATATTCATTTACTGGTGGAATATGATCCTCATCATTCTATTTCTCAAGTAGTTAAAGCTTTTAAAGGCAGGTCTTCTCGTTATTTAAGACAAGAATTTCCTGAGTTGCTTAAATTACCTTCTCTTTGGACTCATTCTTACATGTTTGACACTACTGGCAAGGTTAGTACTAAACGAGTTTTAGAGTATATTAATGACCCTCATCATGGCTAATATTTCTCTGCCAAATTAATTTGGCACTTCGCTTATATCCCCTGGATGAATCACAGGGGCTTTACGCCTCACACTCGTAATATTTAGCATCTTCATAACGGCTGCCCATAATGCCATGATGGGAAACTGGTGCATGGGCGGGATCGGCGACATTTTCCATAAAGAAATCCCAACCATAGGGTAAATCTCTGATATTCCAAAATAGTTTTATAATTCTCTCGTTATGGTCGTCTAGTTCGGGAACTGTACGTGGCTGTCTTAATTGGCTTTCTACTTCTGCTTCTGTACCAGATTCAGCCCAGACCCAAATTAAACCCTGAAGTGTTTGAGTAGGATAAACCACAGCACGGGATTTTTCGTTAGCGCAGTTTTTGGCTTCAGTCTGTCTATCCTGAGACTGGGGAATACTAACACAGTTTCCTGACCCATCAAAACGCCAAGCATGATAAGCGCATAATAGCGTTCCATCCGATTCTATACGCCCTTCTGATAAGGGAGCTAATCTATGGGGACAAAAATCTTCAAAACAATGCCATTGACCAGAATTATCTTGCCATAACACTAAATCTCTGCCCAATAGCTGTATGGAGTGGGGACGAGAAGAATCGAGAAATTCTGCTACGGCTACTGGATACCACTGCTTTGTCCATTGAAAAGTTGATTCTGCTTCCTGTAAAAATTGCGCGGTTTGACACTTTTGATTATCTCGGAGATTGGTTTCCATAGCTCTATAAGCATTACTAATTATTGTTTTAACAAAAGTGACTTGCTTCTAGCAAAGTCTAGTATCTGAAAGCGGTTTGAGTTGAGCGAATCGCCTTTTCTAATAATTCAGTTGTGATTTGACTAACAGCTAAATCAGAAAGTTGAGAGTTAAAACAGTAATCTCTTATCCAATTTAAGAACAAAATTAATGTCTTAAATCTCGATATTTAGGGTTGACTAGACTAAAGCTCTCAACTTCTTGAATATTTAGAGCTATTTAGAAAATTACACAATTACTTGGACTATTGATGAATTTAGATCGTTTACAAACAAGACTAGACTCCTTAGACAGCTTTGAATTAGATAAATTTGGCGAAAAAGCTCTAACAACTTCAATACAGATTGGCCAAAATACTTTTAGAACAAAGATTATAAATCGTATCCAAAACTGGGATAAAGATAGCTTAACTAGAGGTGTTGCTGACTTAGAAGATGCAGTAAAGCTGCACTCAAGCAATTCACTCAATCTCGTTTCTGAAGCGATCGAAAATTATTTCTCGGACGGCAATAATTCTTTTGTTCGGTCGAAGTTACTCCGCCTTGAAAAGGCGGATCTAAGCGAGACTTGCTCTTGGTCGGGGAACCCGACCGAGCTTCCTCGCTCTGCTTCGACTTCGTCAATTCCAAAGCACTCTTCAGCAGAAACTCAAGTAAAAGATTTTCAACACAGTAATATTTGTGGATGTTCTGCTTGCTGTGGTCATAAAATCGATACTCAATCTAATTTTTCCCAGACAGAACAATACTTTGAGACTGTATCCTTTTTTAGTACCTTTGGCGAGCCATGGTCTCAACCAGGGGGAAAGGGAAATCCAGTAAATATAACTTATAGCTATAACAACCTTCTCGATGGTAGTATCCAAGGTATTAATAACGCAGATATGAAAGCTGCAATAGAAGAAGCTTTCGGTTTGTGGTCGTCGGTTGCCCCTCTCAATTTCACCGAAGTTCAAGACAGTGCTAGCAATTCTCAAATTCGGATCGGTCAAGAATATATCGATGGTGGGAATGGCACTTTAGCCTATGCTTTTGCTCCTACGAATGGAGATATTCGCTTTGATAACGGAGAAAATTGGAATCTGAATTTATTTTTAGAAACCGCCGTTCACGAAATCGGTCATAGTTTGGGTCTGGCTCATGAAGATAGCAATAGTGCGATTATGAATCCCACAATTAAAAATCGCTTTGATGGTTTGGGAAGTGCTTTTTTACTGGAAGACGATATCAATGGGATTCGCAGCCTTTATGGTAGTGGTAGTGGTTCGGTTAATCCTTTAGATAGTAGTTCTTCTGTTCCTACTCCTACTCCTTCTGGATTTGATGGCACTAGTGGAAACGATATTTTAGTTGGTGACGATTTAGCTAATGTAATTAAAGGCTTTGCTGGAGATGATTATCTAGAAGGTGGTCGAGGCGATGATAATTTAGAAGGTGGAAGTGGTGCAGATACTTTTGCTTTCTCATCTTTAGATGGCAGTGTCGATACAATTTTGGATTTTTCCAGCGCAGAAGGCGATCTCCTTGAAGTTTCTCTTGCTGGATTTGGCACTGGCAGTGGATTTAGTTATAGCTCTAACTCTGGTGCTTTATTCTTCGGCAATGAAGAATTCGCCATTCTCGACAACAAACCATCTTTTTCTGATGTTGCTGCTGGATTTGTCGCTAGTTAATTATACTTTTCTCTAAACTAATTAGTAGTGGCGATTCAATTCAGATTCTTGATAGGGGAGAGCATTTCTAAAAAAATGGCTCTCCCTTTTTAGAGCGATTAAAAGAAGATAATATACGGCGATCGCATTTACTAAACTTTCTTAAAATTAAATTTATAAATAAAATTTATCAATAATATATTTGATTTCTTTAATAGCAATATCCTCTTGTTCTGATTTACTGTAAATTGTCAATAACACAATACTTATTTTTGTTTCCAGTAAATAGATTACTCTGTATCCTCCACTTTTACCTTGTCTTGGTGCGCTTTCCTTTGCGTCTTTCGCCGACGCAGGGTCGCACCGCTTTTTTGATATCGCTATTTTTAATTCTCACTTTATAAATAGTGCGATCTCTTAAACCAGATATTCTATCGCCAGAGAAATTACCTTGTCGTAATTCTCGAATAAATAATTCTAAATCGGAGCGAATATTACTATATTTTTTAGCTAAATTTTTTAGATTCTTTTGAAACTCAAGAGTTAATTCTATTTTTATTTTATTAGACATCAATTCCATCCCACATTTGTTCTAAGGGGATTGTTTGACCTGCTTTAACTTCTTGTAATGCTTTTTTGAAACTAGCTTTAATTTCTTCTACAGGAGTGTCATCATTATCTGTTTCTTCGTCATCTGATACTAATACTATTACTTTAACTCGACTGGGAGTATCGATCGCAATTTGCTCGTCTAACAATAATTCTTTGTTATTATTTAATGTTCCCATTAGTTCAAAAGCTTTCATGATTTTTCTTAAATAATTTTTAATTAATTCTAACAAAGATTAAAGATAGTGCGATCGCATATATCTACACTTTTCTGAAACCACATTTCTTGCATTTTCTTTTTCTATAAATCCTCTTCTGTTAACTCAGCAATTCTCATTAAAGCTTTGAGCGTTCCTATCTTTAAGTCTTTATTTTTATGAACAGGAATAGATAAAATCTTATCTACTCCAGTTTTTGTATAAATGTGATGACTACCCGTAACTTTCTTTAGTATCCAACCTTTTTTTTCGACTATCTTACAAAGCTTTTTACCAGAAACAGATTTCACACTGCGACCTCAATAATTTGAGTGTTGTTGTCAACAGTATGATTTTCATTGGCGACTTCTAGCCATCCTTCTATGGCATCTTTAAGATTACTTTCTAGCTCTTCCATTGTATCTCCTTCTGTAATACATCCTGGTAAAGCTGGAACTTCTGCCCAATAACCTCCTTCTTCTGCTGGATAAACGATCGCTTTTATCTTCATGGGTATATAGTTTTTTGTTTTCTATTTTACAGTGAAATTATTATGCTAATAAGATAATAGATTGCGATCGCATCTTGAGAGTTACTACGCGATCGTATTACCTAAACTTTCCCAAGACCCCATTTATTAAACTTCAAAAACTTACGACGATATCTTAGCTTTAACATATTCAATCTACTCAATAGGAAAATGCTAAGATTACTTTAAGCAAATAATCAAGATTGATATAATAATGCTTGAAATCAAGAAAAGCTACGTAGTTGATGAAAATCAAAATCCTATTGCAGTACAAATACCACTTGATGATTTTAATAAAATAGAAGAAGTTATCGAAAATTTTGGTTTAGCTAAATTAATGGAAGAAACAGATGATGATGAATTATTATCTGGGGAAGAAGCTTATAATTATTATCAATCCTTAAAAAATAACAGTGTGGAAAGTTAAATATACAAAAAAGTTTCTTAAATAATTAGCATCTTCTCATAAAAATATACAATCGAGAGTTGAACCAATTGTTTTTGAACAGCTATCTTGCAATAATCCTTTCGAGTTAGGTTATCTGGAAAAAATGAAAGGATATGATAATAAGTATAAAATCAGAGTTGGTAATTATCTAATTGGCATTACCATAGACAAAAAAGCTAAAACAATTATCTGTCAAAGACTTGCTCACAGGCGAGAAATATATAGATTTTTTCCTTGATTTGAATTTAATATATATTTGCTGATCGCGTTTTAAAAGTTATAAATAGACGCGGTCGCGCTTTGTCTATTTTTGGATAACTTTAAAATATCGATAATCTTTCTTTATATAGTTTTACGCTTTCTTCAAAATAAAAATACAAAGTATCTATAGCCAGTAATAATATAATAAATACAAAGGACAATACAAATGATAATACAATCTAGTAATTTATGAGTCTAACAGTAATAGAAATTAAGTCTGCAATTGAAGCTATAGTCGCAGAAGGTCAAAATCCCACACAAGTAAAAGTCCGCGATCAATTAGGTAGAGGTAGCTATACAACTATCAATGAAGTTTTACGTCAATGGAGAAAAGAAAATAATCAGACCATCGATTTTAAATCTATGGACTCTTTAGAAATTTTAAATTTATACCAAAATGGAGAAATAAATTTTAGTGGGATTGATTTAAGCGAAGCAAATTTAACTAGTTCAAATTTGAGTTGTATTGATTTAAGCAAATCAATTTTAAAATTTTCTTTACTCAAAAATGTGATTTAACAGAATCAATATTGAAAGGAATAAATTTTAATCAGGTCGATCTCTATCAAGCAAATCTAACAAAAGCTAATTTAGGACATCATTCTCAAGGAAATACTTCTTATCTTACTTTTTTATGTAAGGCAAACTTAAATAAAGCTAATCTAAATAATGCTAATTTAGAAAAAGTCGATTTAACAGAAGCTTGTTTAAGTAAGGCTAATCTAAATGGTGCTAATTTAAAAAATGCTAATTTAACTAGAGCGCAACTAATAGAAGCATATTTCAGTAATGCTGACTTAACAAACACAAATTTTACTAGAGCTAATTTAATTGATGCTAATTTAAATAACACTAAAACAAATAGTTCTATTTTTAAAGCTACCTTGATGCCAGACGGAACAATAAAAGATAGTTAACGCCAAATTATATTAAAATATTAGAGATTTTAAAAGGGCGTAAGATTTACGCCCTAAAATTAATTAATTTTCCAGACTAACTAATATTATTCTTCTTAAAAAAATCTTCTCCTTCTTGCAAAGATTTAAAAGGTGGATTCCAGTTTTCTTGAGGTGGCATTTTCTCCAATAAAACCTTCATTCCCTCACTAAACTTTCCATCATTGTTTCTATTTTCAGAAAGATATTGTTTTAATTCAGCTTTGGTCATTTCTATTAACGGTTTAGACAAAGTTCCACCTCCCATCTGAGTTTATTACAACAGCTATATCGTCACTATCACCTGCTTGGATATATATAGTCTGATATTTATCGTCATATCGGAATACATTGATTGGTTGAAATCCTTTTGATATCCAATGGAGTAAGACTACTGCTTGTTTAGCTTGTATTGCTGTTGGCAATTACTGCTCCTTATATTGTACTAATTTGTTTGAGTTCAGTTAGATATTTTATTATTTTTAGCCTCCAAACTTTCTAACCGACTCTTCAAATCTTGATTATCTTTTTTCAACTGATCTATTTCTTCCCGTAACTCCTTAACTGCTTTATCACTACCAATATTTTTTTGTACCTTACTAACAGCTTCTTCTGCCATTCTTTTAACTCTGCCGTCGGGTGTTTGGGCAGCAAGATTTTGTAAAATACCAATAGCTTTTGGTGTTTCCATTTGTCCTAATGCCGAGGAAACTGCTACTTGAGTGAGGAAGAAACTTTCACCAGAAAGAGACTCTAATTGTTCTAAAATTTCGGCTAGTTTTTCAGGAGTTTGTCCTGTAGATACAGCACCTAATGCCCGAATGGAAGCTAATCTTAAAGCTTGGGGTGTACCTGCTTTAGTGTATTTTAAGATAGTATCTACCGCAGTAGCAGATGTAGTCATTTTACTCAATCCACCGATCGCGCCATTGCGGACAACTTCATTCCAACCTGCGCGGGTATTTAAAATATTTTGTAAAAGTTCGATCGCGTCTTCTTGTTTTTCTTTCAGGTTTCCTGCTACCATTCCTCCTAGAGACTGTGCTGCTGCTGCTTCTGCATAGTAACTAGCATCGCCATCTTGTAAACATTTTTTGAGAGTTTCATAAGCAGAGGTGGTTTTAAAACTACCCAAAGCTTCGATAACGGCGCGACGTACTTTAGCATTATCGTCTTCTAAGCCTTTGACTAAAGCATCTTCTGCTTGGTTGAGTTTAATTTTACCTAACTGTTTGGCAACTTCCATCCTTACTCCCCAGAAAGAATCTTCGGTGAGAGATGCAGCTAAAGCTTTAATCGCTTCTAAACCACCTTTTTTACCTAAAGCGGTAGCAGCATATATTCTAGAAATAGGATCGGGGTCGTATTTTAGTTGATTTTTGAGTTCGTTAATTGGATATTCTAGCTTGACAGTTTTGAGGAAATAATTACCTACATCAAAGCTAACAAAGTCTGGTTTTTTCTCTAGAGGAAAATAAAAACTTTGTTCTTTTTGATGAATACGTAATTGTAAGAGAGAACAGCTGTTCGCCCCCACATCACCATCGATATAACCAAAACTAACAGGAATTTTTAGATCGAATAACTCACTATCACTACCAGTCTTGTTATCTTTTGCCTGAGTTTGGGTAACAGTTAGTTTAGCGAGGTTGCTATCTCCATCCCAAGAGTAGGATACTTGATAATCTGGATGTCCGCCACGGAAGACATATCGATCGAACAGAAAAGCTAAATTATAACCACTAGCTTTATCGATCGCTCGTAATAAGTCAATCGTTTCTACAGTTTTATGGGCATTATCGTTAACAAAGGTATGAATGGCTTTATCAAATAATTCATCACCGAGAATTCCCCGTATCATATGATAGACACAAGCACCTTTTTCATAAAGATGACGGTCGTAAAGTTCGATCGCTTCTCGATATATATTAGTAACAATAGGACGGCGATAGCGAGAACTATCTTCGTTAATATAAGTACGGGCTTCGTTTAACAAGTAATAAGCTGCATCATCTTTGCCGTATTCATGTTCAGTCCATAATACCTCGGCATAAGAAGCCATCCCTTCTTTTATCCAAGCATGAGACCAATGTTTAATAACTACCAAGTCGCCGAACCATTGATGTGCCAGTTCGTGCAATACTAAACTTTCGGTACGCATATTATCTATGGTAGCCCGTTCGTCTAACAAACAGCGATCGGTTAGCAGAGTTGTCGAAGTATTTTCCATCCCCCCAAAAATAAAATCATCAACGCAGACTTGGGCGTATTTGGGATAGGGATAAAGATAGCCATATTTGCTAGAGAGAAACTCCATCATGCTAGGAGTTTTCCCCATACTTCTTTTCCCGTCTGCTTCTCTGCCTTTTTCGACATAATAAGTGACGGGAATGTTATTCCATTCATCTTTTATTTCGGCAAAGTCTGCTACTGCCAGAGTCATGAGATAAGTAGGATGGACTTGTTTTTGATGCCAATGATAAATTTTATCTGCTTCTATTTCTTCTGTTTTAATTAATTCCCCATTAGAAATAGCCATAAATTTTTTGGGGACGCGGACGCGAATTTCTGAAGTTGCTAATTGTCCAGGATAATCAAAACAGGGAAACCAAAAGCGAGAATCTTCATCTTCCCCTTGTGTCCAAACTTGTGTCGGTTTATCTGGATAATCTTCTGTCGGACTAATAAAATAGATTCCCCGTTGAGGATGATCTACACTATAGTCGATCGCAATTTCGATCTTTTCTTCTGTGGTTGGTTGTAATAATTTTATCTTTATTTGTTCGCCATCATAGTCAAAGGGTTGAGATAATTCATCGATCGTCACAGATCTTATGTTTAAATCTACCGCATCGAGAGTAAGTTGCTCGATCCCCTTTCTCACAGGAGTAAGAGTAATAGTACAAGTCCCTCGAAAACTCTGGTTAGGGATATCCAAGCTTAAATCTAAGTATATATGATTTACTTGTCCTGGGCGATCTGGATTGTAGTGTGGTTTTGCCCCAGGAAGTTCAAAGGATTTACGGTTATTTTCTTCGGTATCAAAATATAAATGCGACATAGGGAATATATGTAAAGGGATGATAAATATCATCTTACCCAATTTCGTGGGGTGGACATTGCCTCTAATAGCCTGGATTTTACTTGATAAAATCAACAAAGCTAAGATAAATAAAGTATGCCTACTGCCGAACAATTACGAAGTCTATATCGTGTTAGTTATCAATTAACTTTTACAATGCTGCAACCCATTCATTTGATATGTATAGACGATAGAACTAAAAATTTATACATTTTAGCTGGATACAAAGAGGAATTGGAATTTCAAATAAAGCCAAATGGAGAAGTTATTTAATGAATAAAATAAATTACGAAACAATGACTGATGCAGAGTTAAAAGATTATTTTCTAAAGCATCGTAATAATAAATCTGCACTTCAAGCTTACTTGGAGCGTATCAATCAAAGTCCTAAAGAAGTAATTGCTAATCCTAGCGATCCTGATTTTGATGAAAAAATTCAAGCTGCAATTTTGAAAAAGTTACAAAATGGAAATTAGTAATTATTAGTACTGATAAAAAATTAGAATTATGTAAACCCAATGAGCAAATCCAGGCAAGATTATTTTTTCTTGAATCATCAAGGCGAGTGTTTACAACCAAATTGGAGTGAAGTTAGAGACTTAGATTTGACCAATAAGCCATATATGTTAGTACCTAATAATATAAAGTCAAAGCCAAAATTCATTGAAATTCTCTAGATAGCTTTAAAGTCGGGGAAAAAAGGCGATCGCTCATATTTAACTCAAAACCATAAGAGCAAACTACTTCAAAAATCTTAAACTAGCAACGACAAGAAAATAGGAAGCCTCACCATACCTAATCTCTCTTACTTTGGGATCGGCTAATCGAGAGAACTAATAGAGTAAAGAAAACAGCCCAACTTTTTTTAGTTACCAAAGCTATGAGATTATTATTTAAGCAATTTTATTAATTGCTTCAAAGTTGACTCGATCGCTGTTACTTGTGCTAAATCTCTACTTGTTTTCGAGAAAATAACTATGCCGAGGAGAAAAAAAAAGTTTATTTGTGGTCATAAAGGCTATGGTCAAATATGCCATCGGTGTCAGCAACAAAGAGCAGAAGTAGAGAAAAGGCGACAATATAAACTAGATTGGGAAGCAACCTTTGCAGAAGATCCGATCGATCTCAGAAATTTGCCCAAAAATGTAGTGTTAAAGTCACGACGGATTATTCACCATCTGCAAAGTCAAGGAGATTATCATCAGTTTCACGGCAAGCGTTTGCGCCACGATCGCTTTATTATCAGTATTCCCGTTACCCGTAGTTATCGCCTTCTCTGTCGCGATTGTGGTACTCTTTTACTTCCTGAAGCAGTAGTTTCTCATGAAGATTACAATGTAGTTAAACCAGGAAGATAAACTCTCTATGAGCCAGTCTTCCAGTGTTTGCTTAGAAAAGACAAAGACGATAAACAACAATGCTCGATCGACCATTAACTATTAATTATTAACTATTACCAATCAACAATCGATGCAAATTTACCTAGATTATAGTGCGACAACTCAGCCTCGTTCAGAAGCGATCGCTAAAGTTCAGGAAGTACTTACTCAACAATGGGGGAATCCCTCTAGTCTTCATAGTTGGGGGGAAAGAGCAGCTACGGTTTTAGAACTTGCTAGATTACAGATAGCTAACTTAATTAATGCGGAGCGTTCTGAATCGATCGTTTTTACCACGGGAGGCACAGAAGCCGATAATCTAGCAATTATGGGAGTAGCCAGAAAATATCTTACTCCTCAACATATAATTACTTCCGAGGTAGAGCATTCTGCTATCTCCGAACCAATTAAACAATTAGAAAAATGGGGCTGGCAGATAACTAAATTACCAGTAAATAATCAAGGGAGAATCAACCCGCTAGATTTAAAAGCAGCCATTCAACCCAATACAGTTTTAGTTTCAATTATCTACGGACAAAGTGAAGTTGGTACTCTTCAACCCATTGAAACCCTTGCCCAAATTACTCGTAGCCATAATATCCTCTTTCATACCGATGCGGTACAAGTAGCAGGACGTTTACCTATTGATGTCCAAAAATTAGGCGTAGATTTACTTTCTCTTTCTGCTCACAAAATTTATGGGATGCAAGGGGCTGGTGCTTTATATATTCGCCCAGGAGTAGATATAATACCTTTGCTGGGAGGAGGAGGACAAGAATTAGGTTTACGTTCTGGTACTCAAGCTGTTCCCGCCATCGCTGCTTTTGGGGTAGCTGCGGAACTGGCTGCCAAGGAATTAACCGCAGAAACCTCTAGATTAATTGGTTTGCGCGATCGCTTATTCGATCTATTAGCTAATTGTCCTTATCTTATGCCTACAGGAGATAGGCTATATCGTCTTCCCCATCATGTCAGTTTTATCCTGAGTGATAGTTATGGGAATATGGCAAAAGAAGTTACAGGTAGAACTATCGTTCGCCAATTAAACCTAGCAGGTATCGGGATTAGTGCTGGTTCTGCTTGTAGTAGTGGTAAACTAAATCCCAGTCCAACTCTACTGGCTATGGGTTATAGTGAGGCTGCTGCTGTAAGAGGTATTCGGTTGACTTTAGGAAAAGATACCACCGAGGTGGATATTGATTGGACAGCGATCGCTCTCAAGCAAATTTTAAAACGTTTATTGCCTCCCCTGGTGAGAATTCGGTAAATTTGAAACAAGCTTAAATTATTCGCTTACTTTTGAATTTTATGCCTAATTACTACCAATCCATTCCCGAAATCAGTGTTGAAGAATTAGCCCTAAAATTAGCCGATCGAGACTCATCTTTGCAATTAATTGATGTCAGAGAAAGGCAGGAAGCAGAAATTGCCTTTATTGAGGGTTTTATGCTTTTGCCTTTAACAGAATTTTCAGAATGGTCAGAGCAAATTAAATCAAATCTCAATCCAGAAGCAGAAACTTTAGTAATATGCCATCATGGAATGCGATCGGCACAATTATGTCAGTGGTTGAGCCAAAATGGTTTTACTAATGTTAAAAATGTAGCGGGAGGTATAGATATATACTCTTGTTTAATTGACTCTAGTATTCCTCGTTACTGAAAAATTAATAATCTTCTTCGATTAATAAATAAAGTTTACATTTTCTTAGCTAATTTATTACTCAAATTAGCTAAATTATTTTCTTGCCAAAACATATTAAAAGGTTATACTTAACAAAAAATTGAAAACCATATTGTTTATTTAAGATTTAGTCAATTGTTTTAATGTTTCATCAGCCTAATTTGAGTCAAAGATATCAAAATATACTCAAAGCTACTATAAAACATTACATAGCAACTGCTGAACCTGTAGGCTCAAAAATTTTAGCCGAAGAATACGACCTAAAAATTAGTCCCGCAACAATTCGGAATGTGATGGGACGGTTGGAAGAGGCTGGATTGTTATTTCAGCCTCATATTTCCGCAGGACGCATTCCCTCAGATTCAGGATATCGTATTTATGTCGATCGCTTAATTACCCCCGATGAAATTTTGAGCAAAAAACTGGGTCATTCTCTAAATAAGCAATTACCGAGTGAAGGATGGAGTGTCGATACTCTGCTACAAAGTGCTACAAAAATATTAGCAGCTTTAAGTGGTTATATTGCGCTAATTACCTTTCCTCTTACTTTGAACAACACCTTACTTCATCTTCAGTTAGTTCGAGTGGCATCAGGACAAATAATGTTAATTATTGTGACCGACTCGTATCAGACTCAGTCCTTATTAATGGAATCTTCTCCTTTTGTCACCGATGATGAAGAATTAATTAATAGTGAGTTACAAATTTTATCTAATTTCCTCAATAGTAAACTTAAAGGGCGATCGCTGACAGAAATAGCTTCTCTTAATTGGGATGAATTAGACCGAGAATTTGCCCATTATGCAGACTTTTTGAATATTTTAACTAAAGAATTACAAAGTCTATCTAAACCTACTTCTGCCAAACCGATTATTATTAATGGTGTTGCTCGGGCATTACGTCAGCCAGAATTTTCCCAGCTAGAACAGGTACAAACACTACTATATCTATTAGAAGCAGAACAAGAACAGCTTTTTTCTGTAGTTTTTAATTTACCTACTCACAATCCTTCTCGACAGGTAACAATTAAAATAGGTTCAGAAAATCCGCTAGAGCCGATGCAGACTTGTGCTTTGGTTTCCGCTTATTATTACCAAGAAGACCGACCTGTCGGTAGCGTTAGTATTATCGGGCCTACCAGAATGCTTTATGAAAAGGCGATCGCTTTAGTGGAGACGACAGCCGATTATCTGTCAGAAACTTTGAGTTAAAGCCAGGTACCAACCGACCGCAAAACTTCAGGAATAGGAGTGTCTGAGTCAAATTCTAGCCTAGTTTCACTATCTCCTAAATAGCCAGATTGAGCAAAAGACAAGAGCATTCTGGCTAAAGCGATCCAGACTTCCGAGTCAAATTCCCAGTCTTTATCTCGGCTAGTATAGCAAGCGATCGATTTTAATGCCCAAAAATAACTATTTCTCACGATTGACCCTCCTTTCTTATAATCGGGTAAATCTTCTCGAGCGATCGACAAGATATCGTCTTGTAGTTTAACTCTCATAAAACATTAAAATATATCCAGCTAATAATTAATGTTATCCTGGATGATATTAAGGGTGCGTAGCTCAGTGGATAGAGCACTAGATTCCGGTTCTAGGTGTCGCAGGTTCAAATCCTGCCGTACTCGTTATTCTAAGCTGTTGGAGTAGCTAGTATTTAAGTCTACGACCGTTGTACAGTAACACTTTATTTGTCATCGGTAACAAATTGGTGTCGCTCTAACAAAATAGAAGTCATCGATAACATTTTTTTGTCATCAACCAAATATAAACTCCTACAAATATTTACCTCAATTCGATCGGATACAAATATAACAGAGTACGGCAGGATTTGCTTTCATTTCTTCAATTTTCAAAAAAATCCTTCTTGCTCGAAGGTAATTGAGTAACCACTACTATAGTAAACCCATACCCCTATTGCTGGGAGCGCACCTTATTCCTACCAATTTAATTAGTAGGAGCATCAGGGCGAGAAGTTACTAGGGTCAGAAAGCAAGATTATTTTTAACAATAACCAAACTAACCCACATTTTTCGCAGCACAGAGATTTATAAAATATGAGCTACGGCGCGATTGTTTTAATAATTAAGAATGGATGGAATACTTTCAATCCATCTCATCCATCAAAGTAGATTGTGACGCTGACATCTCAAGGGGTATCTACCCCCGAAGCGATCTTTCAATCCATCTCATCCATCAAAGTAGATTGTGACAACGGCAAGTTAGAAGCCTTGTAAAGTAGTCATTTTGATGATAACTTGCGCGGTACAAAGAGATAAAGTCCATTTCAGCCACAGGCTTCAAAAATACTCGATTGCGAAAACAGTCACAACCTTTATCTATCAATGGTTTCAAAACTTGCGCGGTACGACCATGTCAAAATAGTCTATTTTACAAGCCTCAAACCAAGATTTAGAGAGGATTTCCCCTCGATCGGGGATGATTCAGTAGCCACTACAGCAGTAGACCTGCGCCCTTTTTGCTGGGAGTGCGCCTTATTCCCGTCTAACGACGGCAGCATCAGGGTGAACAGCTACCAGGGTCAGAAAGCAAGATAATAGAACTCTTGCAAAAGTTTTTTATGGTATGATGATTGGTTATTTTGTTTTGATTTTTGCTGATTTAAATAATGGGAATTGAGAGATTTTTTGAGAAAGTAAAAAGAGAGCGCCCAGCTTCGCTGGCAGGCTTCGCCTGATCGCGCTCTTATAAAAATTGACAGCAAAAATTATTTTCAGTTATTAATTAAAAACTGAATCCATAACAATTAATTCATTTTTTTGGTAAATTTTCAGTTGAATTTATCAGGATAATTCGTAATGATAAATACCTGCTATTAAATTACTTCTTAATCCAAATCTTCGATGACGATTTCGATAGGGATAAGATAAAATTTTAAAGATTTTTAGCCGACGGTTAACATGTTCGACGGCAATTCTTAACCGATTTAATTCACGATTATATTTCTTCTGTTGTTTGGTTAACTTTTTGCCTCTAGGTTTCTTAATTGGGGTTTCACTCAAAGTATGAAGCTTATCAATTCCGAGAGCATCCTTTATCAGCTATTATTTTTAGTAATTTATGAATTTTTGTTTGGCTATTTTTCAATAATTTAAAATCATGACTTTTACCTTTTTCATGGGCTAGACATATTATTTGTCCCGTTTTATGCCCCAAAATTACTTGTGTTTTTAAGGTGTGTTCTCCTTGTTTTCCACTATAAAAACTTTTTTGATGTTTAGTAGGTCTTTCAATCGGACTCTCCATGACATCTATTAAAATTAAATCTTCATCCAGAGAAAAATCTAATAATTTCTTTTTTCCAGGCAGAGAAAATTTTCTAGATTGAATCAAGATATTTTCAATTTTTAAGACGATACGACAGGCACTTGATTCTGATATTTTCCAATCAATTCCTATATGATAATAAGTTCGATATTCTCAAGGACACGGATTCTGAGGTTTCCTCAGAATCGTGAGATGTCCGCTTAAATACTGAAGAGTTAATCAAATTTGGTCTTCAACAATTAACTGAGTAGGTCGACCTGGTTTCTTTTTTTGTTTTTCTGAGTATTTCACCAGACGAACCATGACCTCAAATGTTTTTTTTAACTCCTGTCATTCGTTTAAATTTAGTTGAGGGTAATCTCTTTGCTTGCGAGTATTTCATTTTTAATTAATCAAAAATTTGACCGATCACACTATCATAAAAAACTTTTGTACTAGTTCTAATCAAATTTTTAAGTTAATAGCGATCGCGATCGCGTAAAAATCAAAAAACTATTAATTATACCACAAAAGACTTTTGCAAGAGTTCTAGTTTGTTAATAAAGATTAAAAAACCGAAAATTGTAACTTTTGGGATTTTGTTAATAATTTCAAATTAGATTTTGTAGCGATATAATCGCGCGCGATCGAGCAAAAGTCTTTTATTTGCAGGGGTTTAAGATTACTAATAATTGGATGACAATATTTTGTTAAGACGACAAATAATTAGTTACCGTACAGCATATTTAATTAAAACTACATTTTGACTAGCTGAAGCAGGACTTTGTTTTGCAATAGAACAAGCTGCTTTGGCAGCACCCAGAATACTATCTACATCCGAACTATGAGAATCAATTTCTACTACCCCAATGCAAATACCGATCTGATATTCATGACCATGCCACTCAAACACAAACCCATTTAAATCTTCTCGTAGTTGTTCTGCTAAAAATGATGCTTGTTCTACAGAATAATCTCTTAGTAGCAATGCCAATTCATTACTATCAAGCCTTGCTATCTGGCAAGTATCAGGTAGATAAGCTTCTACTTTGATAGTAATTTGTTCCAGCAGATCGTTAATGGCTTGAGAATCGTGGCGGTCGTGAATAGTTTCTTGCCGATCTACTCCCAGGCAACATAACATATGATGCCGATCTTCCTGATGAATATTTTCTAAAATGATTTCTAGTAGCTGAATTAATTCCTGTTGAGACACCACATTATCTAAAGGTAGAAGTTCCTTTGCCTCTACCGATTCATCTTTTTCTCGATCGATTTTTTCTTTGTAGCTAATTTCACGAATCATTACCAAAACTTCTGTTTCGCCGATGGCACTAATTCTTGCTTCTTGATGTTGTTTGTTCCCTTCAACTGTATGGGTAAATTGATAGTTATGAGTTTTACCAGTAGCTAAGGCTAGTTTGGCATATTTACTCAGTTTTTGAGCAATGGTTAAAGGCAAGAAATCTGTTAGGTGCTTGCCGATAATATCTCCTTTGAGGATAAAAGATTCTCCTTCTTTTGCAGGTATGTAACTCAAACAAGTGCCATCTTGATGGATGCGTAACATCGAATCGGGTACAGCTTTGAGAATAGTATGGCTAGTTGCTTCACTTTGATAAACATTGGCTTCAATCTCTTTTTGTCTACGCCAATGCTCGATTAGTTTTTCCGTAATAATTAATGCAGTTACTGCAATAGTTAATGCTAAAACTACAATAGGAATCAAAAGAAAAATATGGGATAGAGAATCGACTTCTGTATTTTCAGGCAACTCCGCGTATTTTCTAGATAAAGCGATCGATACTACACCATAGACGATCGAAACAAAGGCAATAGAAAATATACTAATTCCCATCCACGCTTTTTTACGTATTGAAGTAACAATCTCTTGTAAGTCTGACTGTTCTTCTTTAGCTACGGCAGAAATACTTGGTTTTTGGCTAGTTGATGACAATTTGGCAGAAGCCTTTTCGTGGTCAGATTTCAGCCATTGCCAAGGTACACTTAAACCTTTACTTAAAGAGGTCATATTAATTCCTGTAAGTACCAAAGTAATTAAGCTAGAACTTACAAGAATAGTGTAAATTACGCTGAGATTCGAGCCTAAATAGCCACCTCGATGAATTTTAAGCAAAGCAGTTGTTTGCTCACCAGACATATTGAACCAGTCTGAGCCTAATCTATACAATACGCCAGTTTCAGCACTTACAGCAAAAGGTAAGAGAAATATAAGAGCAATAAATCGATGAAGACCACGATATTTTTGGGTTGATTCTTGAGAATTAACTTTATTACGGCTACGACTAAGCAGAGTAAGACCCGTTATGCTTAACCCAATCAATCCCAACCCTACTGATAAAACATATACAGGAGATAGTTTTTCTCCTAAATATTCACCCTGATGGACTGTTATTAGTAAATTAGCTAGAGAGTTGGGTATTCCTAACCAATGCTTGCCCACACTGTAAGCAAATCCTGTCAAAGCAGTAGCAAGTAGAGGAAAAAAGAGAATCGGGGCAAGTTGACGGTGGAGTTTACGTTGTTCTATTTGCATAGAAATTTCCTATTGAAGATGTCTTAAATATTTCCGATAAAGTCAGCTGTCAAAACTCTCGAACAAACCCTAAGTTTTATGCAATTACCTCATCAAAACTAATACCATCCTTAAGAATTATGTTTAAAAGTCTGTAGTATTACCTTTTAACTAGATTAGCTGAGAGTCAAGGACTTAAGCCAGGCAAAAGCGTTTCTACCGAATTAGATGTAAAATATTATACAATTTTTTTACCCACATAATCATTTTGCAGTATTTTCTCTGTTTGTTAATCCGTTAAAATACTGAAAAGCTAAGTATTCTTTTTTTGATATTTATTTGACTCAGATAAAATCACTACCATAACGAATTTAGACTAGATCCTATTAAACAAAAGCCTTTTGACATAAGCAAGAAAATTTTAGTTATTAAAAATACTTAATAGTAACTGTTGCTTTTTTACTTATTTTAGAAAGATTAGGTAAGTAGATAAACTCATTTTTTATACTCAACATAAAGTATAATTTACGTATATTTACTAAAAAGAAAATGTTCGATCCGTATTTTTACTTAAATTTATCGATTATTATTATATAAATCTTTTTAAATTGAGAATTTTTGCTTTTGATCGAGGGATATTTAAGATTTTTTTCCTTAGAAAAACTTATTTTTCGGATGTATTTTTACCTATTTATTATGCCGATATTGTTATTTTGAATAACAATTTCAAATGTATCAGTAAATTTACTGAGTAAACTATGGTGGCTATATTTTGATGTCATAAATATTTGACATTTTTGTATTTGTTGACCCGATCGGTTAGAATTATTTCTGGTATCATTCACTACAATATTTTAAATGAACAGAGATAAATATTAAAACCATTAGGCTATGACATCCTTTCTGTAGAACTTGGAACATCAAAAGCATTAAACTGCCGTAAATATTGTTTAACTGTAATTATTTAGTTGAAATAGCAGCAATTTTTCAACAGGGTTTGCTCGATATAGATCGAAAATTATCTAATTATTAAAAATTTATGAGGAGACTGAATTAATGTCAGTAGGTTTAGTAGTAATAATAAATATTTTGCCTGAAATATTAGCTACTTTAATAATCTCTTTAATCAACCTAGGCAATTCTCAATTTTTCTCGCTTACTTTACTCTTTTTCATAGTTGCTGGTCTATTAAGATTAGTTGCTAATAGTGCCATTGTTATTCATGGATTAGGGCATACTCTGACGATCGCCATTATCGATCGACAACTATCTGCATTGAATCTTACTAATATTTTTGAACATAGAAAGATCGAGGATATTTTTAAGTCTTTATTGCCTTTCCAACCTCTACTTAATGAGCGATCTCCTTTGTGGATAGCATCGGGGAATCCTACTCCTTGGCGGATTAGAATTAAAGCCATAGCAGGTATTTTTTTGAACTCGATCGCCATAATCGTTGCTTTAATAGATATCCCTAGTAACAATAGTATTTATCTATTTTTAAATCGGGCTTTTATAGTTGCAAACTCACTTATTATTGTTAGCTCTATCTCAGATCTAACTGCTTTGGTGACAGGCATAGCTTATAACTTTTATTGTGGTAATTTTGGTTTTATTGCTAAACGTCTTCCCGAAGATGGTCGTCAGCTTTTACCCGAAAGAATGGTAAATATGTATTATCAAATGGGAAGAGAAACAGAAATCAGGGGAGAACAAGCTGGTGGTGGATTGGTTATAGCGCGAAACCAAGACGATCGAGCAGTATTTGTTGGTAAAAAAGTTGTCAACAAAAAAAGAGAGAATTTGACTAAATCCTTAGAAGCATCCTTTGCTAATGCTAGAAAAAACGCAATTTTTGCAGGGATAAAACCTTCAGAAACCTCAATAGTTGGAGCATGGCATTATCGTTTTGCCACTAGTGGTTCTCCTCCTTCAATTATCGAAACTCATTGGCATGAATGGATGAGTGCAAGATACGAAATGGTTTGGGAATACACAGATGGTAGATGGGTATGTCAGCGAAAAAATGTCAATCACCGTATTACCCATAATGGGGACTTTGATGGCTGGATCTTGTTTGACAAATTAATTGAGTATGACAAGTTAGGTTTGTGGTTGGAAAGAGTATTGTATACCCCTAACTATACTGAGGGAGATTCACCGAAAATTGCTGGACTGATGGATTTGCTCGTTACTAAAGGAATGTGGTATCCCTCGGTAAGACTAGCTTATCAACTAGCGATCGCCAAATCAATTGAAACAGCCTTCGATGGGCAAGATCCCTCTCCTAATGCCGAAGATACCGTAGTCTCCGAGCAAGAATTGCGGAGTTGGGCAGAAATATTTGAAAATAACTTCATTTTATATCAAAAACTCTTGGGTTCTCCTGATTCTCCTGCCTGTAACCAATATGCTTGTCGTCTAGAACATGATATTTTACAAGCTGGTGCGCGACAAAGTTCTATGAGTCAATGGACTTGGCAAAAAAGAGTAGATTTTGTGAGAACTGCAATTCATGCTTTTTTTAATAACGATCTTTATTTTGCAACTAAAACTTTTATGTCCAAAGCAGAAGGAAGTTTTGGTTTAGTAACTATCTCTACCCTAGAAGAAGATCGATTAGTACTTAGCGCACAAGGACAACCCATCTCGGTTGGTTTTAATTGGCAAGAAGGATATTTAGTTTACGCCTCTGAACCAGCAGCAGTAGATAATATTCTCTTGGGACTGCCAGAATCTTACCGTTTAGATTTAGATCTACAAGTAGGAGAGATTGCTAAAGTAAGTGCCAACAATATTACTCTTTACTCGATAGGAGAACAAAGGGAAGTTTCTCCCTCAGAATTAAAAAAACGATGGATTTCGATGGAAAACCATCCTTATCTACCCCATGTTAAATATCCTCAAAACGATTCAGACGATCCCGTAGAGAGTGATAGCAAAGAAATTCCCGTAATCTTAGAAGAAATTAAACTATCTTGGCAAAATCCTACTTCCCTAAATCGTCAAAGTGCAGACTATCTAGTTCATTTATTGTCTAATAAAGTACAACGTCTCGAACAAAAACGAGAGAAAATGTTAAGGGCAGGACTAACCAGTAACCTGCAACAATTGCCTACAGTGGATTTATTTATTACTGGAGTAGAAAATAGTCTTTGGCTAGGAGAAAGATTTGCTCGAGACTTACAATCGATTTTTCCTTGGCTCAATATTAAAGCAGTTTCTGCCAATCAGGTTTTACAACAGCTAAGTCAAGACTTCAGAAGTCTACAACTAGGTCAAGAATCTATTGTTCTAGCCATTACCCAATCTGGTCAGACATTTCCCACCGTTCAAGCTATTAACACCTTCGACTATTTATATCGTCAGGGAGTAATTGGTGAATTGTTTATCTTGACAGGAGAATTAGGCAGTTTTCTCGGATCTCCAGTAATTCAACCTAACTTAGCAGAAAATGTCGATCGCCATAAAGTCTTTGTCAATGGTAGTGGCAGAAGAACGGCCGAACCTGCTACAGTTGCGGTGGCTGCTGCCCAACAAACTTTAACTGAGCTATTATTTTATCTAGCCCGACAAATTCGGATTGCTTTCCCCGACTCCAATCCTTTTGGCATGACTTTAACGAAAGAGAGCCTCGATATCTTAGAAAAAATTAAGCAAGACTTTCTCGATATCAATGTAGTGCAGATTATGGGCATAACCCCCACAGGAAAAGCGATCGAGACTAGCACTAAACAAAAATTACTCAAAGGTGGTCGTAAATGGGCATTGCACATTACAGAATCTCCTACAGCTTGGGCGATTCATGCTTTATATGTTTTAATTACTGTAGGCTGGGCGATCCCCTTTGGTTATACGATACCCCTCGCAAGCACGATCTTGAAGGGAATTTTATGGATTGGCAATATCCCCCAAGATTGGGTGTTGTTAGAGATTATTAATCCTGTCGTAACCTTAATAGATATAGGTATCTATATTTTCGGCTCTTGGCTGTGGACATTGGGTCTACGCTTTTTCCAGGGTAGACAGTTATTGGCACGCATGGGCAAAAGAACTTTAGTTATTGGAGATGTTTTTTGGGTTAATCAATTATTAAAATCTTACGTCAGTAAATTGTTTGCCCTCAGTTACGGTATTGCCTCTTTAGAAGTCCATGGTGCAGATCCTCAAGATGATTTACTCCATGATTTTGCTCATCGAGTAGTCCGAGGAACTTTACTATTTTTAGGTGTTCCCGATGGTAGACGCAATCACAAATTTAAGCAGCGTGAAAGTAATGCCCTCATGACTGGTAAGCAAGCCAATGGGATTAGAAATATAAACGTAGGGCCAGAAGTTCTCGTTATGGGTTCTAATCCAGAAATAACTCACAAAGGTTTTAGTAACGCTATTGTTTTAGAAAGCAACGACGATGCTTATTACTTCAAAAATTACCAAGATAAAGACCAAAAGGAAATTATTGAAGAGTTAAGAGAGTCTCGTTTTAGTGCTTTTGAGCGTTTGCTGGCAAGTTACGTCTTTTTCTGGGCTTTGGCTAAAAAAGTAGCTTCTTTTCCCTTAATTCAATACCAGCACTGGAAGTCTCAAAGTAGAACTAAGATCATGACTACTGCTGCACCCGTAGCAGGTATCAATCTCAATCATGGAGAAAAATCAATTGCTTCTAAACAAAAAAGTTCTGAATCAGTAATCACCTAATTAGTAATCAGTCATCAGTTAAAAGCTTTATTTTAACTCATATGAGCGGGAAGTCCCCCGATTTATCGGTGGGATGAGAGCGAACTTTACAGTTTGGATGCAATATCTTCATATATTCAAGTTTGAATGAGTGGTATACTACTTTTGTTGCTAGTTAGCTAGGCTTAGTTGCTGACTAGTTCCTCAGAAGTGTGCATGGGATTCGCTCTCTATCTCAGTCTGAGATAAACCTCTGTGTCACTGGTGTAAAAGATAAATCCATACATAAGTGAGCCTCGATCAAACAACAAATATATTCCCTGGGACGCAGGGAATGAAGCTCGGATCTAGTCTTAGCTAGGTAACTGTCAGTGCCACTTTTTAGTGAGCAAAACCAGTGGATAGGACGTAAGACGATACTAGCAAGGACACGGGTTCTGAGCTTGGCTCAGAACCGTGAGATGTCCGCCTCGTACTAGTATTGCAGCCTAGATGAAACGAGAATCCCCCATCTTTAGTGGTGGGAGAACGTCAAAAGTAGCGATTTGCCAAGGATTTATCTGAGATAAGTCCTCTTCCTTAGCTCGCTCTCTTTCGAGTATATCTGTTGCACGAAAAATTTTTAAATCTAAATCTCCTCTTAAAGCAATTTTGGCTTTATTTCCATGACATTCGTAACAGCGTAAAATTAAATCCCCTGTTTCTCCTGATTTAAACGCCATTAAAATTAAATTTTCTGCTGAGAGATCTAGTAACTTCCCTACTGGAGGCAATTGAGGTTGTCTCGAAGTAATTTTCCTCAGAAAAACTACTTTTAAAGGTAACTTTAATTGATAAGTTTGATGAACAGTCCGTGCTGCTTGCCAAGTTTTTGTGTGAACATAAATTCCATAGGTAAACTGGTGTATTCCCTTGTCTGCATTGGGGTCGGGCCATTGAGGACTGCGTAACAAAGTCAAGCGCAATCGATCGCTTTGACTATCATAACCATATTTACAATCGCTAATTAGACTGACACCATAATCTATTCGATCGCTGGTTAAATCTGCCCAACCAAGAGCGGGAACTTCCCACTTAGCTTTTTCGGCTGGAGTTGACGGGCGAGTAGTCCGCTCGATCGCCCCACCAGGAATGCCATAGGTAACATAGTCACTTTCTAAGTTAAGGGGAAAGGCAGCTTTAACGAGAACATGAGTTTCTTGCCAGTCTACAGTAGTCGCGATTTTTAAAAAAGAAGAATTAAATTGCAGAATATAGTCTTGTTGGAATTCTGACTTACCTATTTGTCTGACAACACGAATACTTTGTTGTAACTCTCCCCTGTCCAACCACTCGATCGATTTTAGTTGAAATGGCGGTAATGGATTTGGTTCGTAGTTGGGGTCGATATTCCAGGCATCCCAATATTGTCCTTTATCGGTAAAAGCTTGTAGTTGATTTCCCGAACCTCTAAGAACTTCTATTTTCTTGTTTTTGTCCCAAATACTATCTAAATCTCCCGTAGATGAGTTAACTGTTACTCTTATACATTCATTTTCTAAAACATAACTATTGTTATCTTCTGGTTCTATAAATCGATCGTCTTCCGCAGGACATAACCAAAAAAGACGATAACCGATCGATGGAATATCCTCAGCTAGAAATAGTAATTGACGGTCTTTAGTATATTGCGACGGAACTTTATTGCCCTCAAGGTCATATACTTGCCAATGAGTTTCTTCTACCGCTATAGAAACTATTTCCGAACGACTCCAATTAAGCGGATTAAAAATAACGATGGGGTTTGTTTTATTTCTAAACGGATATGGTATAGTAAGGTGGGAGCAGATAGTGTCTATCGACTCTGTAAGAATTTCCTCAGTAAGAGAAATCGCATCTTCCCAATCGCGATCGGCTTCTACAAACACTTCGGGAATAGAAGTACCAGGTAGAATATCATGGAATTGATTAAATAGTACTTTTTTCCAAGCTTTCTCAATTTGCTGCTGTTTTTGCCTATCTGGAGAGTTTTTGGTAATTAAGCTAGCTAAAGTAGTAAATAATTCTGCCTGATAGAGTAAACCTTCACAATAGCTATTAAACCTTTTTTGACTGCTGTAGACGGTATAACAACCGCGATGCAATTCTAGATAAAGTTCATCTTTCCAGACAGGAAATAAACGGGGATTATCCCCCCCTGCCCCTACTTTTTCTAGATAATCAATTGCCCTAGAAAATTCAATGCGAGGAAAAAAAGGCGAATCAGACCATTTTGCTGCTACTTCCAGCATATCTTGAGTAGGTCCTCCACCATGATCCCCTACTCCAGGTAGCCAAAAGATATCTTGTAAACCAGTTTGACTTTCCCAATCTACAGCATAATTAGTCATAGTAATAGGGTTAGTATCCATAACCCCCGTAACATTAGGTGGAGACATAAGAGTTAATAACTGCGTGCCATCGGGAGATTCCCACCAAAAACAGCCCAAAGGAAATTTAGTTGTATCATTCCAATGGAGTTTTCCCGTAACAAAATATTCTATGCCAGCCTGTTTAAATAATTGAGGCAATTGCCAATTAAAACCAAAACTATCGGGAAGCCAAGCAACCTTAGTAATTTTGCCAAACTTTTCCTGAAAATAAGCCTGTCCGTAGAGTAATTGACGGGCGATCGATTCGCCATTAATTAAGTTTACTTCAGGTTCTACCCACATTCCCCCTAAAATTTCCCATTTTCCTTGTTGTACTGCTGTTTGAATTCGGGTAAATAAGTCAGGACAATTTTGTTCGATCCATTCATAAAGGGCTGGAGTAGTATGACCAAAGGTAAGATAGGGGAATTTTTGTTGTAAATTAAGTACAGATTGAAAAGTCCTTTGTGCTACCTCATAAGTTTCTGTTGTCGTCCATAGCCAAGCCATATCTAGATGGGCGTGTCCTAGAGGATAAAAACAACGCTGTTTGATATTTTTCGCTAAAGGTAATAATTGTTGACGGAAGTTTACTAAAACGCGATCGAATTCTTGGGAATTATTTATTTTACGCCAATCTAATTTAGCTATTTCTGTTGCCAATATTTGTAGATTTTCTGCTTCAAATCTAGTTAAATATTTAGTTAAAATTTCTATTTCATCAGCAACAAAACCAGGATCGATCGTATGTAAATTTAGTAAAGATAGTTCGCCAACTTTTCCTACTGACTCCTGACTTCTGACTTCTGACTTCTGACTTCTTTCATAAACACATTTAGAACGCATTAATGCACCGATATCATGTCCTGGACTAACTAAACGAATAGTAACTAAAAATTCATCTCCAGGAACAGCAGAGTTAGTTAAAATCACTCTGGCTGAAGAATCAAATAAATCTCCTTGTTGTACTAGATTGCCATTAACAAATATTTGTGCATCTTCTGCCCACCAAGTTAATACCAAACGTAAAGTTAATCCTGAGATGGGATAATCTTTTAAGGCATAAGGAGTCGTAATTTTTTGGGCTAACCATCTAACTTGACGACCTTTATTCCAGGTAATATAGCCTTTTTCATTGACTTCCGCTA
Source organism: Xenococcaceae cyanobacterium (assembly GCA_051439545.1). GTDB lineage: Bacteria > Cyanobacteriota > Cyanobacteriia > Cyanobacteriales > Xenococcaceae > JASJDJ01. The sequence continues at coordinate 26,097 of JBFRWK010000036.1, forward strand.
ATTGCCAATGATTGGATTCAAATTTAGTAATATTTGCGTTTAAAATATTTTGACTGACAGATATATCTTCAGAGGAAAAATACCAGTTACTTTGTATATCTTCTTGGACTAATCCGCGTAAATTATTTATACAGTTTTCAATTATAGTTTGCTCTTTAGACATAAAATTTATAATAGTTGTTTTTTGAGAAATAATCTTTGATGACCAGGGGGAAAATCATCCAACACACCAAAGATTTCATAACCTAATTTTTGATAAAAGTTGGGAGCTAGAAAACTGAAAGTAAAAAGATAAGCATAGTTACATTTTTGCCGAATAGCTTCTTGTTCGGCTGTAGTTAATATAGCTTTCCCGTAACCTTTGCCTCTCAAATCTTCTGCAACCCACAAAGTACTTACATTAAGCCATCCCAAACCGATAAAACCATACAAACCACCAACAATATTTTCTGGGGAAGATGTTTCGCTTTGAGAATCTCTTAAGAAAATAACTAGTGGTTTGTATTCATAATTACCAATTTGACTAAAATTAAACTCAGCAAGTCGATCTTCGATAAACTCAATAGAGTTAGAAACAGGATTGCTTTCAATTAATATTTTGTATCTAGACATTAGAATTAAATATTCTATTCTACAAAGAAAAATATCGATCGAGCTTATACCAATTGGAAAAAGTAACCGTATTCCGCAGTAGTACTTAATAATGATCTATATATCTAGCTATTTTTCAGAAATAGTATTAATGCCTAATTTAATGGCTACTATAACTAACCTAACCTACTTAGACGTACATACTTAATAAACAAAAAGTTAAATTTTGTGTAATTTTTGAGTTTGTTGCTAACAATAGGAATGTATTTAAAAAATGAAACAGTCCTGACTCCCAACCCCAAAGAAAAAGTTAGACCAAATAGTAATATGAACAAGTTATTAAGAAAAATACCCCTATTAAAATCACTGTATACTTCCTATAGTCAGCATGGCCAAGATAGGTGGGTAATCGATCGTGTTTTCAAAAATAAAAAGCATGGAGGCTATTTTCTTGAAATGGGTGCTGCTGATGGTATTTTACTTAGTAACACTTATTTATTAGAAAAGAAGTTCGGATGGAACGGAATACTTGTCGAGCCAACTCATAAATTTGAACAACTAAAAGTTAATAGAAATGCTCACTGTGATAATTCTTGTATAGCTGCTCTGAAAAAAACTGTTTATGTGGTAGAAATTCCAGGGCCAGCCCATGTTAGTCAACAAAGAGATAATACTCTGCGTTCAATGACTATCGATGCTGATACTGAGGAAGAAGCCTATAAGTTAGCATTAGCAAGATTGCCAGAAAATCTCAAGAGTAGCCTGGGAAACATCAATTTTAATATTAAGAAAAAAAGCTCTATCACTCTTGCAGATTTACTCGAAAAATATGACGCTCCGTCTCAGATTGACTATTTTAGCCTAGACGTGGAAGGCTATGAGTATGAAATACTAAAAAACTTTCCTTTCGATCGTTATATCTTTCACTGTATGACAATCGAACGTCCTTCAACTATGCTGAGAAAGCTGCTGGAACAGACAGGATATATTGCTGTTGGTAGAAATGATGTTGGCGATATATATTATATACATAGTTCGATGTACGATCCCTCTCAAAAATATTAACTCCAGCCATTATTCCGATGCTTTGTCGTTTTCTCAAAATCTTGCTTTGCACTAACTACTAGTTAATATCTGATTTAAGTTTTTTCCCAAAATCAACTATCCTCTCAGATAGACCATCAAGCTTATAATATATTTCCATTGCCAACCAATTCCTACTTAACTGTAACTTATTGAACAAAGTTAACCTACTTTCGTTGGAGTTAATGTTACTAAATAATCTTAAATATCTCCCAGTAATCTGATGATTTTTAAAGGTTTTGTTATTCAAATAGTACTGATATATTTTGTCAGTTTCAGCAATATTAAATTCTAAATAATCTTCTAATCCTTTCTGTTTCCAAGCACCATCGCTACCTAGATGAAAAGTTAAATGTAATGCGGTAAATAATTTAAAGTTTTGTGCATTACAAATTAAGTTAGCAGCAAGGGCAAAACCAATAGGTACAGAGCCAATAAAAGTATTATTTAAAACATATTTAGGATAGGCATCACGACTGAAAATAAAACAATCATAACCAGCATGACTTCCGCCAATTTTGGAATACATTAGAGGTATCTTTTCTATTTGGTCATAACTTCCTATAGTTCGCCTATTAACAATGAATGCATCGTATCCTTGATTAATAATTTCTGCTACGGATAGATAAAAATGAGGCATGACTGCTATGTCAACATTAGTATAGATAAGATAATCTGCATTTGTTGAATTATACAAATTATCTAAAATATCTTTAATTAAAGGAAGCTTTCTTGAATTTCTAAAAGATTTAATATCTAGTATGGAACGAGTTAAATCGGGTGTTTTTTGGAAATAATCGGGAACAATGCCACGATCTTCGGGAAATTGAGCAGAATACAACTCTACTGTAATCCCCTGCTGCTGTGCCAACTTTTGTGCTGTCTGCATAGTTTGAAAAGTGATAGGTTGTGCAACAAATAAATCGGAATGTTTTTTTATTTTGACTGGATTAATTATGTGAGCAATTTTAACCATGGAATCTTAGAGAACAAGTTAGATAAAACTTTTTTACACGATCTTTGATTGATTTAAGAGACTTTAGTCGCTGTATTAGATCGTGTAAATTGTCAGTATTATATGGGTAGAAGGTGCAGAAAAACAAGCGAGTTTATCAAACTAAAATTGTTTGTAAACATCAGCTTAAAATAGGATTGAGTTCAAAAAAGTTAGTCGTGGATAACCATTGCTCGAAACCATAGCGACTGGGATTATGAGGGTCTGTAGCTAAAATGGGTACACCAGGGCCTCGAATACCATCTAAATGCCATTTACCAAAATGTGCAGTGGCATAACCCTGCTGACGAAGAGCTTCCGCTAGGGGGCGTTCCTGGAGACGTAAGGCATGACTGTGATCGATAACTCCCGTGCGATCGTTAGCTCGTCCTGTTAGTACAGTTGCACGAGTAGGGGAACAGTTAGGTGCGCCTGCATAAAAGCGATCGAATCTCAGCCCATTTTCCGCCATAGCATCTAGATTGGGAGTCTTTAAAATAGGATGGTTATTGTAACCCACTTGCCCCCAACCCTGATCGTCAGACATTACCAAAATTATATTTGGTTTTGAGGTATTGACAGCAACATTGTTATTGGCAGCAACATTGCAAGTAAATAAAACAATACCCACAACTATAGTGACAACAAAAGCAATGGTCTTCATCGATAGTCTTCTCTTAGATACTTCTATCGCTAAATTTTTTTGTTTACCAAGGCGAAGCTTGGGTTTCTTTCTGTTTAAACTTAGTTATTTTTAGGAAGTAAGATTGCGAGAATAAGCACGATTTGCATTTGTGCCTTCCAAGAGACATTGCATAATGCCTTATTTTCTTAATAAGCTTCCGATTAAGAGGTTGTCTGAAAAGTCTAATTTATTACATCAACGCCCCCTTGCATCCCCTGCCCCCGTGACCCCCAACATTGGGGGTAAGTTAGGGGACTTTTATGTCTTTTCCCCCCAAAGTTGGGGGGCTAGGGGGGCAAAACGCAGTATAAAAAAACTTTTCAGATATCCTCTAAAGACTTAGACTCGCCTCTGCTATCTAGATCGATCGATTTTGCTAAAATCTTTGTCTGCTCTATATTTCAATCTTAATAGACAAAAAGTTAAATTTTGTGTGAGTTCAACTGATATATTTATAATCAAACAATTGTGGTGAGTATGGTTAGTTATGATTGGATCGTGATTGGTGGAGGTATAACTGGTTCTGCCCTGGCTTACGAACTGAGTCAACAGCAGTTTAAAGTTCTTCTGATCGAAAAAAATCCTCTCGCCGATAATGCTACGGTATATAGTTATGGTGGGCTGGCTTATTGGTCGGGAACAGATGAATTAACTCGTAAATTATCTCAAGAAGGAATCGAACTACATCGCCATTTAACCGAAGAATTAGCAGGCAATACAGAATTTAGAGAATTAGATTTAGTTTTAACTATCGATCGAGAAGAAGATCCTCAAACCATTGCCCAAAATTACAATTGCTTTGCCATCAAACCAGAACTTTTAGATGTTCCACAAGCTTGTGAACTAGAACCCTTACTAAATCCTAACGCGATCGCGGGAGCATTAAAATTACCCCACGGTCATATTCATCCGCAAAAAACTAATAATGCTTATCAACAGGCTTTTCTGCGTTGTGGAGGGGAAATAATTTTTGAGGAAGTAGTGGATTTTTTGCAAGAAAAAGAAACAATTAAAGGGGTAAAAACCGACAAAAATAGCTACTATGCAGCGAATACAGTAGTTTGTGCTGGTGGTTTAACTCGTTCGTTACTTTTGGAGACAGAAATTAAGATTCCTAACTATTTCACCCATGCTCAAGCTATTTTAACTTCCCCTACAGATATTCGTTTGCGTACTTTAGTAATGCCCGCAGTCCAAAAACGATTTGAGTTAGAAACCGAGGTAGATAACTGGGATAGAGACTCTAGTGAGTTAGTTACTTCAATTCTCGATATCGGTGCAATTCAATTTCTCGATGGTAGGTTTTGTTTGGGACAAATCAGCGGGATTATTCCAGATCCTAGGACAGAATTAGACCAAAAAACAGGAGAAAATCGCATTCGTAAAGGCATTGCTCGAATATTACCCGATTTAGCTGAAATACCAGGAACTTGCTATTATTGTTTAGTTGCTTTTAATCCTCAAGACATCGCTTTGGTTGGGAAGTTAGCGAGTAGAGATGGAATATATATATTTTCTGGTTTTACCAGCACCCTTGTTTTTTCTCCTCCTTTAGCTAGACGTTTTGCTAGTTGGGTAGTTAATGGCGAAGATGAAGTTATCGATCGACTTTCTTCTAAACTGCATCCAAAGTAAAGCTTAGGAAGATTTTGCTGGAAGTGCGATACGGATACCAAGTCCGATAAAAATACTTCCTGTAATTAAATGAAGCTTATCTGCAATAGCTTTACGAGTCTGTATCCAAGTCCCAATAATTCCAGAGAAATAAGCGAGGGGAAAATAGGCTAAGATACCAAGCATCATAAAAATTGCCCCCAAAATTAGCATCTGCATTTGGATATTACCAGCGGTGAGATCGACAAACTGTGGTAGGAATGCTAAAAAAAATAGCGTTGTTTTTGGGTTTAAAACGCTAGATAAAATACTTTCCCTCAATATCTTGCCATTTTTAATCTTTCTACTCTCAGATGATAGTTTAAACTGGTGTTTGTGCCGAATTGTTTGAATACCAAGGTAAATTAAATACAATGCACCGATATATTTGACAATCTGAAAAAGAATTGCCGATGAATAGATAATAGCCGAGAGTCCAATAACCGCAAATATCGTGTGAATGAGATCTCCAAGGGCATAACCAAAAACAGTGACGATCGCAGCTTGTCTACCTTGACCAATGCCACGCCCAAGCATAGCTAGCATATCAGGGCCTGGAGTTACCAATAGCGGGACTTTGACAATTTTTACCTATCAAAAAGGGGTGAAAGCCTCACCAGACGCCGATTTTACCTCGAAGAGGTAAAATCGTCTGAAACCTAGATATATTAAGGATTTAGTTGTTTTGATGTTA
>JBFRWK010000037.1:0-13185 GCA_051439545.1 Xenococcaceae cyanobacterium
TCGGCTTCAATTCTGAATATTCTATTATTAAAGCTGATATTAAACCCTATTTGCTAACAGAAAAAATTATCTTTTAACTAAGCTGATTCTTGTCAATTTTTTTCCCTTACTTATTCAGCAAACCCTACTTAGATAGTAAGGGTTATTCTCAAGAAATGTGTAGCAGAGAAATTAAAGCATTTCTGAATTATTTGTTTGTAGGGATAAGATCGCATCTCGAATTTAGACAGGTTAAAAGCGATCGCCAATCTGAGTTGATGATTTTTGATGGATTATTGCTGTACTCAATCTAGTCTGATTGATAGGTAGAATACAATCTAGGTAACTATAACATCCAAAAGAGCGATCGACTGAATTAAATAAAAATAAAATATCTCAAATGCTAAGAGACGTAAAATAGTGATATTAACGAGGAATTTAGCCATGAGTGTTATTGTCACTGATGAAATTTTAACTGCAACCCGCATGAGTGAGGCGGAAATGCGTCAAGAAATCGCTGTCATGCTCTTTCAGAGAGAGAAACTCACCCTCGCTCAAGCCAGTCGATTTGCCCGAATGCACCGCGTTACTTTTCAACATCTACTTGCTAGTCGTCGCATTCCCGTGCATTATGGAGTGGAAGATTTTGAGCAAGATATTCAAAACTTGCGGGAGATAGGCAAATTGTGATCGTTGTCAGTGACACATCACCCATCAACAATCTTGCTGCGATTAGTCAACTTTATCTTCTCCATCAACTTTACGGAACAGTTCTTATTCCTAAAGCAGTTTATCAAGAACTAACCGATCCCAGTTTTCCTGTTGCAGGTGGAACTGAAGTACAAACCCTTGATTGGATTCAAACTCGCACTGTTCGCGATCGCACAATTGTCGAATCATTAAGCAATGAACTAGATATTGGAGAAGCTGAGGCAATTGCCCTGGCAGTTGAAATTCAAGCCGAGCGATTGTTAATTGATGAACGTCGCGGACGGCTAGTGGCATCCAGGCTTAATTTACGATACACGGGAATTTTGGGTATTTTAGTTGAAGCAAAAAGCCAGGGTTTAATTGCCGAGGTAAAACCCTTATTGAATGCTTTAATCGATCGAGCTGGATTTTGGGTTGCTGAACCTTTGTACAACAGAGTTTTACAACTGGTTGATGAAGATGACTTGCTTTAATTTTTTGTTACGTTTCACAAATAAGCTCTAGTAAGCTTTACAGATAATTTAGAGCTATAAAAGCGATCGCCAATCTGTTGATAATTTTTGATTTAATATTGCTTGTACTTAAAATACGTCTAGTGTGAATTAAAAGCCTTGCTAAATCAAGGTTCATACAATTTGTGTATAAAAAATATTCTGATAATTTCAACGAAACTGCTAGCTTTAAGCATCTAATTCACACCAAGCATATTAAATATGTTGCTTTCCGACCCAACTAACTCTCTTCTCAACACCAAAGCCATCTTGAATCGTATGGTCTGGGTAAGAACCTGTGCGTGACTGAACCACAACCCAACATAAATCTTCGGTATCTGACGTGTTTCGCAGACAACGCTCTCCTTCGGGATCTACTCGCACGACAGTTCCTTCACCCACTAAAAATACAAAATCATCGACCTGAAACTCACCTTGCCCCCGAATAAAGATATAAACTTCTTCATTCAAACGATGCTTGTGATAGAACGGTATAGATGTGTTAGGAGGAAGGTTATTAAACGAAATCTCAGCACTGGAGAGAGCGAGGATTTGTTTAAGAAATACCTTGCCCTCTAATTTGATAGGGACTTCTGGAGTTTCAAAGGTGAATCGCCGTAATTCAGAAAACAGTCCTAAATTAGTTACCGCAAAGTTTTGCCCCGTTCTAGCAGTCGGTGTAACTTGAGCCATCTTGACCTCATTCATATTCAACTTGTAAACTGCAAGTTAGCATAGCAGAGATAACTTGTAAAATGCAAGTAACCTAAAACTAAAGTTTTATCAATGTTCCAATCCCGTCGTTCACCTTGTCCAATAGCTTGTTCACTCGATCTAATCGGCGATCGATGGACTCTTCTGATTATCCGAGATATGATGTTTTTTGAAAAACAGCGTTTTGAAGAGTTTTTAGATTCTCCTGAAGGAATCTCAACTAATATTTTGTCTAATCGCCTTAAATCTCTCGAAGAGATGGATTTAGTAGAGAAACATCCCTATAGCAACCATTCTCGTCGTATGAGCTATAAGTTAACAGAGCGAGGAAAAAGTCTTCGCCCTGTGCTAAAAGCAATGATTGCTTGGGGGCTAAAGCATATTTCCGACACACAGATTCTACGGAAGGAGTAAGTTAGAGCTTGAATTACACAACTTGCTTTTCGATCGCCTTGCCCAATCATCAAAGCATTAGTTTTCAAGCCACTTCACCAGAAATACAAACAAATGCGTGCTAAAAAATATAAAGGATATAAATCGACGATTCTGGGAATAATTCGCTCTGATAGGTTTTCATCTAATAACAGTTTCACTCGGATACGACAAATAACTTTTTCTCGCGGTCGGCTGCAAAAGCAAGGCAAGCTCTAATATCCTCAGGTGTCAGTTCTGAAAAATCTTCCAGAATTTCTGCCTCACTCATGCCCCCTGCAAGATATTCTAGAATATCGCTTACAGTAATCTGCATCCCACGAATACAGGGCTTACCACTCCGCTTTCCAGGCTCAATCGTGATTATATCTCGATAATCCATATTCGTAATTAGATTATTCTAAACTTTGATTATTTCCCAATAGTACTAAAAAACAAAGGCTAAAATTTTTAACCCTTTTTCAAACTAATTGTTATTTGGGTAGTTATTGGAGTGAAGTGCGATCGCGTTTTAAATATAAACAGATTAAAAGTTATTTCAGCGTATAGCGACTATTCTGGGGTAGATGAATCTTTGATAAATGTTCTTGTTGATTTTTTACAAGTTGTTCTGCGCTATCGATTCTAATCAATTCATCTAGACACCAGAAAGTGCAAACACCATAAACTGGCATTGTAATGATAAGAAGACGAAAAGGAAAATATTGAGGTCGAAGAAAGGGTGACAGTGCTGAACACGCAAAAATTAAGGCAAGAGTAAGATATAGATATTTTCGCCATTTGCGAGACCAAGTAGTAGAATATTTTTTTGAAAAATACAACTGAAAATCACTATCTGTATCTAGTTTGCTAAGATATTTTTTTCCCAGTAGATAATCATTTAAACATTTACCAGGATTCTTTAATGATAGTAGATAAGCAATTTCCTCAGTGCTAACTGTTGTACTTCCAGCAATTGCTTGATATCCTTTCTCTAGGGCAAAAGGGTGTAAATTGGGGTTGTTATCTAATTCTGCCAAAAAATCTTTAGCAAATTTATATTCTTCTCGTAATCGTGACCTATTTCCCGTCCTCATCTCATAGAAGGTTTTTCCGACACCTACAATTGCAAAAATTGCAGTAATAGTTTTAAAGATTGTTTCGGGTTGCATGAAAATCTGATAATTATTTTCAATTTAACTATTTACTATATGATAATTATGATTTCATTCAGCGCGATCGCCCTACCCCAAAAACTAATAAAGGGCGAATCGCGATTCGCCCCTACAAAAATTACAATTGTTTTACCTCCGCTACTAACTTCGATACTACATCCTGTGCGCTACCGAATAACATAGTAGTTTTGTCTTTGTAGAATAGTTCGTTATCTACTCCTGCAAATCCCGTTCTCATGCTGCGCTTAATCACAATAGCGTGGTTTGCTTTATCTACATCCAGAATGGGCATACCGTAGATAGGACTAGCATTATCGCTACGGGCTGCAGGATTGACTACATCGTTAGCACCAATAACCAAAGCCACATCAACGCGATCGAATTCTGTATTAATATCATCCATATCGTACAGGCGATCGTAGGGAACGTTTGCTTCGGCTAGTAGTACGTTCATATGTCCTGGCATTCTCCCTGCAACGGGGTGAATGGCATATTTAACGTCAACTCCCATATTTTCTAACTGAGAAGCTAATTCTCGCACACCATGTTGCGCTTGAGCTACTGCCATACCATAACCTGGAACGATAACTACAGAACGAGCATAACCTAACATCATTGCCCCTTCTTCACTATCGATCGATCGATAGGTTTTATCGATTTCTGCACCACCTGCACCACCGACGGCAACACCATCGCCACCAAATGCACCGAATAGAACATTGGTAAGGGGTCTATTCATAGCTTTACACATGATTTGGGTCAAAATTAACCCCGAAGCCCCAACTAACGCCCCAGCGACGATCAGCATACTGTTGCCTAAAATAAAGCCTACCGCACTGGCAGCTAAACCCGAAAAAGAGTTTAACAGGGAAACTACAACGGGCATATCCGCACCGCCTATAGGCAGAACGAATAAAGCACCGAGAAGTAAAGAAATTATAGTTAAAGTGACGAAAATATCGATATTTTCAGGCTGAATTAACAGATAAACGCTACCAGCTAGAAAAACAGCCATAAGTAAGGCATTAATAGGCTGTTGGAGGGGAAAAGTAACGGGAGAACCTGTTACTAAACCTTGAAGTTTGGCAAAGGCTAGTAAACTGCCTGTGAGAGTCAAACCACCAATTAATACACCTAAAATAGCGATAAAGGTAGCATCTAGGGGAACAGTACCAGTAGTACTAAGTACTCGCCAGAATTCACCCACAGCTACTAACGCTGAAGCAGCACCACCAACACCATTAAAGATACCTACCATTTGAGGCATATCCGTCATGGCTACCTTTTGGGCTGCGATCGCACCAATTAAAGAACCAGCAATAATACCTACCAAAATCCATTCGTAATTGAGAACAGATTGGTTTAATAAAGTAGCGATAATAGCAATTAACATTCCCACTGCTGCCAAGAAATTACCTTGACGGGCGGTAGCGGGCGAACCTAATTTTTTTAATCCTAAAATGAATAGGGCAGCAGCAGTTAAATAAGCCAGTTCGATCCCCGTATTTAAATAGCTACTCATGATGCTGTCTCCTTCTTCTTAAACATTTGCAGCATTCTATCTGTGACTAAAAAACCGCCAACAACATTGACAGTGGCTAAGATAATGGCAATGAAACCTAAGATAGTGACAAGATTCCAGTCTTTTGCACCTGTAATTAACAATGCCCCTACCACAGCGATGCCCGAAATAGCATTAGCACCAGACATTAAGGGCGTGTGCAAGGTAGGAGGAACTTTATTGATTACCTCAAATCCTACAAAGGATGCCAGCACGAAAACTACTAAGCCTGTTAATAATTCTGATTCCATATAATTGACTCCTTTTTTTTGTTAGTAGTTAGTAGTTAGTAGTTAGTAGTTAGTGGACTTGTACGTAAACCCTGTTGATTTGATTTGTTTTGCATTAGAACTGTTTTAATAACAATTAACCATCAACAATCAAGCATCAACATAACTAACGACTAGCCACTAACCACTAACAACGCATCTTTTACCCGTTCATTACGAATTTCTCCACCATAGGTGACACAAGCACTATTAGTAATGTCATCGTCAAAATTAAGCTGTAATTCTCCGTCTTTGGCTAAATGTTTAACCAAGTTCAAAAGATTTTTGGCATACATTTGACTTGTATTAATAGGTACAGTGGCAGGAAGATTAATAGGGCTGATAATAGTTACACCCTCATAAGTAACGTTTTTACCAGCTTCGCTACAGGCACAGTTACCACCAGTTTCTGCTGCGAGATCCACAATTACCGAGCCTGGTTTCATTTGGGCTACTGTCTCTTCTGTAATTAATAAAGGTGCTGGCTTACCTGGTACTTGGGCGGTAGTGATAACTACATCTGCTTTGGCAATATAAGTACTCAAACCCTGACGGATAAGTTCTTGAGTATCGCTCCCAACTTGTTTGGCGTAGCCACCTTCTGCGGTAGTGTCTTCTTCTAGGTTAATTTCGATAAATTTTGCCCCTACGCTTTGCACTTCTTCTTTCACTGTAGGACGAATATCAAACGCTTCTACTACTGCACCCAATCTTCTAGCAGTGGCGATCGCCTGTAACCCCGCTACCCCTGCACCTAATACCAATACTTTAGCGGGCGGGATCGTTCCTGCTGCGGTAGTCATCATTGGGAAAATTCGCGGTAAACTGGCTGCTGCTAACAACACTGATTTGTAACCCGCAATGTTAGCTTGAGATGATAATGCATCCATGCTTTGAGCGCGAGTACTGCGGGGAATTAGCTCCATGCTAAAAGCTGTAACCTGCTTCTGTGCCAGTTGCTGAACAATTGTCGGCTCGCCCAAAGGATTGAGAAAACTAATTAAAGTCGCTCCTGGTTTGAGCCAGTCAATTTCTGACAAACCATCGCGTTTAGCAGGGGGATTAACTTTAAGTACTATGTCTGTTTCGCCCCAGATTAAAGCGGGATCGGCAATTATTTTCGCTCCTGCTGTTTCGTAGGCAGCATCGTCATAACCAGCACCCAAACCAGCACCCTTTTCTACCCAAACTTCAAAGCCTTGTTTGACCAAACGGGATACGGTATCGGGGACTTGGGCTACACGAAGCTCTCCTAGCTCGTTTTCTTTAGCAACGGCTATTTTCATTGAGTTCTCCTAATTTAGTTATGAGTCATTGGTTATTAGTCATTAGTCATCGATCTTTTGTTTGGTGACGAAGAACGACCTGGCTTAAGCCACTTATATCAGTTAATTATTTGACTAGAATAATTTTAGACTCAGATTAGATTGGTTAAACTTGTACTTGCAATGCTAAAACCTAGCTAAAATAGGTAAAGAGAATTTTTTTTGGGGTGAGCTACGAGTATTTTTGACTAGAAGTACGGGTATTTTGAGTAGGTTAGTTGCAGGGAAAGTAATTTGAACCTAAAGTCAATCGAGACAAGAGTATTGAGTAATTATCTGGTTCGATGGCACATTCGATCGCTTTGTACTCAAAAATAGCTTTTAGCGATCGCGATCGAGTAAAGGGCGATCGCTTCCTATTGTTTGGGTTCTTTTAACAACCAGAAATTTAAACAACCATAAGGTAATATTCCGATAAAAATAAAGCTTAAGCCGACAATCAGGGTAAACATAATCTTTACCTCTTCTGCTTCTGAACAATTTTTATGTCGCTTCGTTTATAGCATATTTCTAAATCTGCACTTCGATGGGCAAGCCGAATTTAGATTTATTTAGATTAATTAAGCTTGGACTCAGATAGTTGTAACTCCCTATCTTCGGCAGTTTTCTATTTTTGTTAGATTGGGTATCTTAGTATTTTTGAGGGGTTGAAGGGTATTTTAAGGTCAAGACAATAGAAGTTATGTACTCATTGTATTTTCAATCAAAAGACTTCTTCTATAAGTCTCCAAAAACCCGCTCGATTTGTTTTCATAACAGATCTTTGATTCTTTTTTGAACCTCCCATCGGTAAACCGAGGGATTCCCATATAGACTCTTATCTAGCCTGCTTTGGTACAAGCGATCTACTATCTCCCAAAGTTTAAGACCCCGACAGACCGCCAACAAGTCGGTTCTACATGGTAGGGTTTCCCGACCGTAGCCCGACTTCATTACTGGGCTGTTTGTTTAACGTTCACGGGCGCACCGACCGCAAACGGATCTAAATTCTATTTAATTTTTTGGCTGTGCGTAATTGCGCTTACCTAATATACCAGTCGCGTCACCGTTACAATTTCGCTTGGTGATATTTGTCTCGACGATCTGAGGTAAGGGAAGCCAATCCCCGAAAGTATTTACTGCGCTTTACCGCTAAGAAAATCATACCATATTGTGACTGGGCTTACATCCCGTCGCGCTTTGCGAGGGTCTTACGCCCATAAAGATAAAAAATTAAATACTCATAACTCAATCTGAGAACGATCGTGGTTTAGCTTATAAATACTCGTTTATCGATTTATCGATCGAGTCTCGCTCTTACTAATTATTGTGTGCAAGTTTGAGTACTTTCTTAATTAACTTTAATGAGTTCCAACATAATCGATCGCTTATTTATTCATTACAGCCTTAATGCTATAAACAAGATTGTCAAGATCCTCAAATTTTTGAATTGTAAAAAAAATATTATCTAGATGGTGTCAAAATGATGCCATTTAAGCAAAAATTAACTTTTCAAGTTTGAATTCAATTGTCTTTTATAACATCAATTTGATGCCATTTTAATACTATGAAAAGATTTAGTTTGAGATTAACAGAGGCAGAATATACCAAGCTCAAAACTTACTGTGATGAGCTTCATATATCTATGAATGATGTAATTAGACAATTAATTAGGGATTGGAATCCTAACCCAGAAATACTGGATATAAAGAGACATAACCCAGAAAATAATTCTAGATAAATTTATACAATAAACTGTCTATTCAAATAGATAGAACAATCTAAATAAATCGAGATATCATAATTTGCTTTTTCCTCTATGTCTTATCTGATCGGAGTTTCTTCTGCAATTACAAAAGTTCTAATTAAGTAATACAAGATTGGACTCATTATCGTTTTTTTATCGATAATTAAATAAACTCAAAGAATAACGCTCTAATTTAATTGATTTTATATTCTTAATTTCACTTCATACTTGTTTAAATGTACAAAGATATTGCCTTCTATACATCTAAAAAGACCAAAAAATAAAAATATTAAACAAATATAAAAAATAATTGAAATACGATAAAATCTATCAAATTTAACAAATCGATAAAAAATATTGTGTAATTATTTATAAGTAATAAACCTAAAGCAAATTGTTTGCCTAAAATAGGCTGATACAAAAAATAAGTATCAAAATCGATTGAAATATTTGAAAGAGATTATGTCATTATTTCTTGACTATAGTTGGAGCTAATATTGATATTTTTGCTATTTAAGAATTAATTCGTTGCAGATTTTACATGGTTTTTGTTGAGAGTAAATAGTTAAAGAGAAAACTGGTTATGGCTTATACGATTCCCCAAACTTGTGTTCAGTGCGGTATTTGTTTACCCGAATGTCCGACAGGTGCAATTCAAGTAGATAAAAATAAAGAGCATTGGGTAGAACCAGGTCTATGTAATGGCTGTGAAGACAAAGATTTAAATCCTATATGTGTGAGTAGTTGTCCTGATAGTGTACCCGTGGCATTACCCACTAAGAAAGGTAGATACAAAGCTGAACCTAGAGTTCTAAATACCCATCATCTTTTCGCTAATGGTCATAATAATCCCATCGCCTCTTCCATGGTTATTTGGGAGGCTTGTAATTTATTAGCGAAGGGGTCGGTTTTTCCTTGGCAAACTGATAGTAACGACAAGCTTTATTTCGAGCGTGAAGTCAAAGGAGGAAAAGGAAAAATTGAATTTCGTATGACAGAAGATGTCAACAACGATAAAAATCAGAGCTTACAGGAAAAAGATGCTGCATCTACCATCGAATCTATGGATATTCGCGCAGCTTGTATGCATTTAATTTTTGCTGCTTTAGTTACCTCCTTAGACAAACCCTGGGAACAAGAGTTTGCCATCGATAACAAACAACTCGAAACTTATTTAGGCTTGGATAAACGCAAAGACCTAAGTAAGGCAGCTAAACTGACTCTAATTAAAACTCTAGTCCAACAACCGTGTAAACTTCTGGTGACGATCGATTGGCCTCGACAAGGTAAAATCCCGTCATTTCTCGTACCAGAAGACCGTATTTGGCATTTAGTGGAGATCGATAATCACTTTCAAGAAGATGCCGAAGGCTACAAACATCTTGTCGGCATGACCTTCAGAATAAGGGCAGGAATGTGGGCGCAATATTTTCTCAATAAGCAAGGATACAAACAATATGTTGCTTATTATCAATACGGCACTCTGCCCAAATTTTTATTAACTACAGTGATGACGATTTGGCATCAACATGAAGGTACGGTGCGAATGATGCTGTGGTTGCTATTTAAAACCAAAATGGGTAAACAACAAAGAATTACAGTTCCCAGATTGATGTATGTGGCTTATGGCCAAGCAAAAGTGATGGAGGCTTCGTTAGATCGAGAAAAACGAAAACGAATGTTACGCAGATTTGAAAGTGACTTAGAAGTTCTCAACCATTATCAAATCAAGCCAATTTTCGATCCCGTCACCTATCCTACCGAAATTCAACCTTTATGGGCGAGATTAGCTGCGATCCCCGATGATGCAGACGAAGCGATGGAGTTTTGGATTAATGATGGTTGCAATGGTAATAGTATTACTGATTCGGCACCCCATGGAAAATGGAATTTATTAATGAAAGCTCGTATTCTTCAGTTTGAATTACCACCAGAATGGGATAAACAATTATCTCGTTGGGAGAACAAAAAGCAACGCAAAACTGGTCGTTATCATCGAGCCAAAACTACATCTAGCCTTACTGCCGAACAAATTTCGACGGCTAGGAAACGTCTGGGCATCAGCCAACGAAAATTAGCTCAACTAATAGATAAAAGTCAAAGTTGGATTCGAGATATAGAAAATGGTCGTTTTTCAGTAAAGCCAAACGATCGCTTTAAGTTACAGAAGATTCTAGAATTAGAGGAATAAGGAGTAATTGTTTTCCGTTCGATTAGTGAGTGCGAGGACAAGTTTCTAAATCTTCTAAGACAGTTGATGAGGTTAAACCAATCCAAGCATCGATCTTAGCGCGATCGAATCCTACTTGAGAAATATCCCCTACTTGAATGAGTGGACGACGAATCAATAGGGGATATTTAATCATTAACTCTAATGCAGTCTTTTCATTTAAATTTTCGGGAACTACTTCTCCAGATTTAACCAAAGGTGCAGTTCTATTAAACCATTCTCTCACGGGGCGATCGCCAAAAAAAGGGCGCAAGCTAGCAACCGTCCAGGGAGTTGTCAGTAAATTGTAGGCTATTACTTCATGTCCTGCCTTCTGTAACAGAGTTTTCTGCTTGGTGTTATTGATACAGCCTGGTTTTTCATAGAAAATAACTCGTACCATATTACCTCTATTTGTTAATAGTTAGTAGTCAGTAGTTAAGGGCGAAGACGTTCGCCCCTACAAAAATCAATGATTTTTTGCAATTAAAGTATTACTCTGGTTTTGGTAAATAATGAGCTTTTATTAGAGGAATAAGTTCATTAGGATTAACATAAGCGTATTTAGCTTTACCAGGCATCAAAGTCAGGCTAGGAGCTTTTTTACATTGTTTCTGACAGCCTGTAAGTTCTATCTTGACTCGGTCTTGTAATCCCAGTTGCTTGAGGGTTTCTATTAAAGCACGATATAGTTGCTTTCCCCCTCGCTTAGCACAACTAGATTTGTAACAAAGTAAAATTTTACCTTTTTGGTTTTTTCCTGGTTTAGAAGCTGAGGCAACAGATGTAGATTTCGAGATTAGAGACTCGTTTTTATCGCCTAGTATTTCAACGCGATCGGTTTTTAGTTTTAATTTACTACCAGATTCTACACCTTTTGGTTCTAGATAGATCGATAGGCGATCGCCCTTTACTAATTTTTGTCTCAGAGGTTGCCGTAATTCTTTGGCTAATTTTATCGGAATAATCCGCTCTTTTACCTGGACTTTGATATATTTATATTCGTCTCCAGGCTTGAATATAAATTCGAGAAATTCCCCTTCTATTTGATGGGTCGATGGTCGGACTTTTGTAGTTTTCATAATCTCGATCGATTCATTTTCATTTTTGTGGTGGATAGTCATCGTCTCTAAACTAATAACTAACGACTATCTATGCTTCCGTTCGGCTATTAATACTTGGGCGATCCAATCTGGTAAATCTTCTAAATCGCTGTTAGTTTCTGAATCTCGAATGGGAGAGATAAATTCATAATATGGTTCGCATCTTCCCGTATCGTAGACTTCCACAATCCAGCGATCGGGGAAACCCTCAATACCAATTTCGATGTTGTAGCCATCTTCTCCTAGAGGATTACAGGAAATTACCGTAAACCAATTTTGATCTTCTAATGGTACATTCCACTCGTGGGTCAAAAATTCTAAGGCTAATTTTTTGGCTTCCGTCGAGGCGATCATTTTTTATTTTTCGGGTAAAAATCAGTGACTATTGAGTAACAAAGATTGCTTTATTTTCGCGTTCCGATCGCAATATTTCGGCAATGCTTTCTGGTAACTCTTCTAATCCTGTTTCGCTTTCTGAGGCTTTAATTGGCGTTACAAAGGTAAAACAGGGGTCGCAGTCTTTAGTTTCATCATAAACTTGAATTACCCATTTGTCGGGCAGTCCTTCTACAGCAATTTCTACGACATACCAGCGATCGTCTACACTACGGGAATCTATGGGAACAAAAAAATCGCGATCTTCTTCGGGAATTTCCCAGTCTTCGAGAAAAAAATTTAATGCCAGTTGTTCGGCATCTGTTGCAGTTAAATCCATTTCTTTAGTCCTCAGGAATGAAAATTATTAGTTAGTGAAAATAGAAAGTTAGAGAGTAATCTATTTAATTACCTCTAACAATCGAACTCACGTTTATTTAGTTGGCGAATATTTAGTTGGCGAAATTAATTTTCTAGCTCACAACTTTCTCCTTATGTCTGCCAGAATGTTTATCGATATGTAATTCACCACCTACTGCCCAATTTTCCCGTTCAAATTCATCAATGTGAACTGTTACCCATTCTGGCTTTGTGCCTAGAGTAGAAACTAGAGTATCGGTGACAGCTTGGACGAGTTCGCGTTTTTTATCGACAGAGTGACCTTGGGCGATCTGAATTGTGACGAATGGCATAGGAGTACCTCCTGATAAATTATGAAAAACTCGATGTTATAAATCAATCTTTGGGTATTTTTTAGCCAATCATGATTCAAATTACTTGCAGATTAAGACCCAGATTGTATTTATTGTGCGACGGGATTGCTTTTACAAGCTTTGCAGCAAGATTTCAAACTAATTAATAAGGTTACTATTCCTAGCTAATTCATTCAGTAATTTCTGTTACAGATACTCTTTGACATTCCCCTCGCTCGATATTATTCCTCTAAAGCAAGAAAAAAGGGGGGCTGCTTCGAGGGTGCAATTTTTATAATATATGTTGCTGCACCCAGCCCCGAGAGAAAAATTACTCAAATCTGCCCAGCCTTACTCAAATCTCATCAGTAAAATTATTGATTTTGGCTTGCCACCGTGCGGGATTTTATACATAGATACTTAAACTAAGGACTTTTACCCCGC
>JBFRWK010000038.1:0-24923 GCA_051439545.1 Xenococcaceae cyanobacterium
AAGCTGTCACGCTTTTAAATTTGGTTGTTGAGACTGAGCAGAGGGAGCAGGGGAAGCAGGGGAGCAGGGGAGAAAAGAGATTCATTTCTAACAAGTAAACATACATTTTAAATGCACGACAACTTAATCTATTAGCTGAGTTATTGACCAAGTATCCAAAACAGTTACGTATAGTGCTAGCTTTGCGCTATGATTTTGAACCTCAACTTAGGGATGCAGTAGAAGAAACCCATTGGCAAGAGGCTTGGCAAGAGGGTCGTTTTTTCGTGACTCCAATGGATAGGGAAGAGTTACAACAAGCAATTGAAGAACCTGCTGCCCAACGGACATTATTTTTTGGATCTCCTAAATTAGTTAATCAGTTAATAGATGAAGTGATCGATACACCAGGTGCTTTACCTTTACTCTCTTTTACCTTAAGTGAGCTTTATTTAAAATATCTGCAAGCAGAAGAAAATCGAGAAAGAGATGATCGAACTATTACCGAAGCCGACTACGAACGATTGGGTGGTGTAGCTCGTTCTCTGACTCAAACTGCTGACAATACTTATAAGGAAGTAAAGAAGAAAGAAAATCTTAAGGAGTCAACTATTCGGAATGTGATGTTGCGAATGGTAGCTATTAGTAGTGGTGAACTAGCTCGCAGAAGAGTACCAATGAAAGAACTGGAATATCCAAAGTCAATTAACAAAAAGGTAAAGATAATAATAGATCGCTTTGTAGAAGCCCGTTTGCTTGTCAAAGGATTGGATACAGAAGGTCGAGAATATGTAGAACCAGTTCATGATGCCTTGGTAACGGGATGGACAAAGATTAAGTATTGGCTTGATGAGAAACAGGAAACGATTGAAAAAGAAAGCGGGTCGAATCCAATCAAAAAGTGGTTAAATGCAGGTTTAGACAAAGTCCCTTTGCCCTTGCGAATAAAAGAAAATGGCAGTAAAAGGAAAAGCGATCGCCCATTAGCTGAAAACCCCTTAAAGATCGATCTCCCTTTGCAACGGGAAGTGACTACCGCAGCTAACAGATGGAGTGGAAAAGACAAGAGTTTCCTCTGGAATGCAGACCCACGACTTGATTTGTTGAAACAGTTACTCAATTCTGATGACAACTGGTTTAACAAAGTAGAAGCGGAGTTTATGCAGCACAGTCTCAGCCTGAGAGAAAAAAATCGTCGCATTAGAATGGGTTTAGTTTTTACTGCGTTCTCTATTGTATCGGGATTTGCTTTTATCCAGTGGCAACAAAGCCAAGAGGCTCAAAGTATTAACTTGGCTACATCTTCACAAACTATCTTTGCTTCAGATCGACAGTTAGAAGCTTTGATAGAAGGGATAAAAGCTGGGAAAACACTGAAACGGGTAATTTTTCCAGACCCAGATGCCACTCACCAGGTTGTAACAGCACTAAATCAGTTAGTTTACGATTCGACAGAGTATAATCGTTTGAAAGGAGAAGAAGTATTTTACCGTATTAGCTTTAGCCCCAACGGCAAGATGTTGGTCTTAGTAAATAACAACAGCATCCAACTCTGGAGCTTAGATGGCAAGAAACTCAAAACACTTAATAGTACTATCTCAAATATTAATAATCGGCATAGTATTAGCTTTAGCCCCGACGGCAAGATAGTAGCTTCAGGGGGTGAGGACGGCATCATCCAATTGTTGGAGTTAGAGAGTAATGAAGTTAAAACATTTACTACTAATCTCTCAAGTGTGGATAGTACTAGCTTTAGCTCCAACGGCAAGATATTAGCTGTAGGGAGTAAGAAGGACAACATCATCCAATTATGGAATTTAGAGAGCAATAAAGTTAAAACATTTACTACTAATCTCTCAAGTGTGAATAGTATCCGTTTTAGTCCCGACGGCAAGATATTAGCTTTAGTAAACAAAAAAGGAATTCTACAATTGTGGAGCCGAGATGGCAAGAAACTCACAATTCCTAGTAATTTCTCAGATGAGAGATCTTTTAAGGAGATTAGCTTTAGCCCCGACGGTAAAATGCTGGCTTTATCGAGTACAGGTATCATTCAGTTGTATAACACTCAGACAGGCGAAAAAATCGGGGGGGAACTTGAAGGGGATAGTAGTTGGGTTGGAAATGTTAGTTTCAGTAGCGATGGTAAAATGCTAGCTTCAGGTGGTTATGACGGCATTATTAAAGTTTGGGATACTGCAACTGGAAAGGAACTCTGGAAGATCCAGGGTTCTTTGGGTATGACTGGTGCTTCAATTTTAGATATCAGTTTCAGCCCCGTAGGTAAAATACTGGCTTCAGTAGGTGGTTCAGTAGGTGGTGAAGAGTCCATCAAACTCTGGAACCTAGATAGTAAGAACAAACCCAGGCTTCTCAAAGGTCAGTTTTCAAGGATCGATAGTGTTAGTTTTAGCCCCAATGGCAAGATGCTGGCTTTGGCAGGTGATGATAATTTTATCGAACTCTGGAACCTGGACGGCGAGAATAAACCCAGGATGCTCAAAGGTCAACTTTCAAGGATCAATAATGTTAGTTTTAGCCCCAATGGCAAGATGCTGGCTTTGGCAGGTGAGAAGAATTCTAATGATAATTTTATCGAACTCTGGAACCTAGATAGCGAGGAGCAACCCAGGATACTTCAAGGTCATGCCTCAGGTATTAGGAGCATTAGCTTTAGCCCCAACGGTAAAATGTTAGCTTCGGGGGGCAACGATGGGAAGGTTAAACTCTGGAGTCTGGACAGCAACAAAGAACCCAAGACTCTTGAAGGACTTAGTAATTTGGTCAATAGTGTTAGTTTTAGCCCTGACGGTAAGATGCTAGCTTCAACGAGTAAAAATGGCACCTTAATACTCTGGACATTGGAAGACAATAAGAAACTCTGGAGTAAGCAAATGGAGTCGGGACCTGGTGGTCAGACCCTTCAGGTTAGTTTCAGTACCGACGGCAAAATATTGGCTACGGTGGGCGAACACAATATTATCAGACTCTGGAATCTAGAGGGTAATGAAATCAGAACGATTCGAGGTCAACTTTCAGGTATCGATAAAATCTCCTTCAGCCCCAGCGGTAAGATGCTAGCTTCAGTAGAGAGGCTAGGTTCAATAGGTAATGCAGATGATAGCATCATTAAACTCGTGAATCTGGAGGGAAGGGAACTTAGGAGGCTCAAAAGCCAACTTTTAAATATCAATAGCATCAGCTTCAGCCCTGACGGCAAGATACTATCTTCAGCAGGTGAAGATGGCATTGTTATCTTATGGAACTTGGATTTAGATGATTTACTCAAACGTGGCTGCGATCGCGTGTGGAACTATCTCAAAAATAACCCCAATGTGACCGAGAGGGATCGCACTTTATGCGATGGCGTACCAAAATTCAAGCAAGTTGCATCTCAAAGTTCTACTCCCCTTACTCCCAAAGACTTTCACCTACACCTACAGGCGATCGCTGAAAACTACTATACAAGAGGAAACGAACAAGCTGACAGCAAATATCTTGAGAATTTTCCCAACATTATTGCTAAAAGTCGCACTAATGCCGAAAAAGCAGACCATTACGTTAATAAGGGTGTTACTCACTACAGACAAAGAAATTACAATTTAACTATTGATAGTTGTACTGAGGCTATAGAACTCGATCCTAACAATGTCCATGCTTACATTAACAGAGGCATTGCTCACTCTACTCTGAGCAACCACGAAAAAGCGATCCGAGATTACAACGAAGCGATCGAGATCGATTCTGAAAATATAGATGCTTACATTAGTAGAGGGATAGCTTACTCAGGACTAGGAAATCATGAACAAGCTATTAATGATTACAATAGGGCGATCGCGATTGCTCCTAAAAATGCGGATACTTACTATGCTTTAGGTTTTACCCTATCACTACAAGAAAGAAGTAAGCAAAAAGCGATTCAAGCTTATCAAAAAGCAGCAGAACTTTATCGAGAACAAGGAAAGACAGATTATTCCCAAAGCGCACACAAGCAAATCAAAAAGCTTGAGTGAAAAGCAGTGTGAGCATCTTACTCAGGCGATCGCACTTTGGTTAAGATTAGTTTTCAAGCGATCGCCTGAGCCAAAAGTTCTGCCCAATGTTGCTTGCGATCGCATGACCTATTTCACCACCGAAGCAGGCTTAAAGGAACTGGTAGATGCACTCTATCGGTAGTTTTTTCCCATAGGCGATCGCATTCTGGTTACTTTTAATTTAACAGTTAGGCGATCGCTTTGAAAAAAACACAACTCTCAAACTGCAATTGATTACACTCAGTAAATGAGGAGCGATTCATTAATTTATCTAAAGATCGAATCAAGAAATCTCTTAAAATTAAAATATGCCATCCTTAGATATTTATCATGAATTAGTTAAAACAGCATTACAAGCTGAAGACTGGACAATCACTCACGATCCTTATTACTTAAGCGCAGGTGGTGCAGAACTATATATCGATTTAGGAGCAGAAAAGCTGATCGCTGCTGTTAAACAAAATCAAAAAATAGCAGTAGAAGTTAAAAGCTTTACTGGTAAATCCCAAATTACTGAATTTTATAATGCATTGGGACAATATCTCACCTATCAGCAAGGGTTAAAAATAGCTGAACCAGACCGCAAACTCTATTTAGCTATTCCCAAAATAGCCAAAGATGAAGTATTTTCTCTAACTTTAACTCAGCAATTAATTTCCGAACTAGAAGTTAAATTACTCGTCTATTCTCTTTCAGGAGAAATTATCTCATGGGAACAGAAGAATTAGCGAATATCATCACCGAAGGTTTAACCCAAAAAGCTAAACTAATTAACTCCAATAACTCTATAGAAGCGCAAACTGTATTCGATCCTGTATCTCATCGCTATAGTTTACTTCATGTTGGTTGGATTAACGAACATCGAATATTCGGCTGTGTCTTACACATCGAAATCAAACAAAATAAGGTTTGGATTCATTGGGATGGAACAGAAGATGGTTTTATTACTTATTTAGAAGAACATCATGTACCTCCCTCTCAAATAGTACAGGGTTGGCTACCTCCAGAAATGAGACAATATACTCCTTATGCTATAAATTAAAACTTTTTTCTTGAAAACGTACAAAGTTTTAGTAAATATGGTGCGTTCTCAATCTGGTTACTTTTGATTTAGCAGTCGGGCGATCGCGATCTGAGAAGAAATAGATATAAATATAAATAAATTATAGGTAAGGCCGAAGGCAGAAGGGTATATTTTTCGTAACTACAATCGCTGAAATTACGCTTTATTTTCGAGAACAATCTCAAAAATGTTTTTCCTCGAACTGACGTAATTATGAGTTTTTCTATGAGTTTTATGAGATTGACCCACCAAAAGCAAGACTAATATAAACGTAAACAGTAGACATAAGAGCTTTTAATTACTCAACAAAGAGAAACTACAATGTCTAGGATTAAGCGGAGTTTGGCAATTATTATCGGCATCGATCGATACCAGCACATTCCTCAACTTAAGAATGCTGTCTCTGATGCTGTCGAACTGGCTCGTGTTCTTAAAGATATTTATGGTTATGAGGTTTGGCTTTTACTCAATCAAAGAGCAACTAAAACAGAACTAGATCGACTTGTCGCAAATCTTAAAAATAAGACTATCCAATTCGATAACAAGAAAATTAAAGTTGAGAAAAGCGATCGCGTTTTATTTTATTTTGCTGGTCATGGATTTGCCGAAGAAGCAGAAGACAGCGAAGCTAGTAAACCTGCTGGTTACTTTATGCCTCAAGATGCGGAAGCCGATAACAAGAACACCTGGTTATCCATGCATCAGCTATATGAAGCTTTTAGTGCCTTAGACTCTCACCATCTGTTAATGATTCTCGACTGTTGTTTTGCTGGCAGAATATCTTGGGTAAAAGAGAGCAGAAATGCAGCACGCTCCCGTAAACTATATCGACAAAATTACGATCGCTTTATCAAACACAGAACCGAGCAAATTATTACTTCTGCTGCTCATGATGAAGAAGCACAGGATTTATCTCGTTTTGGACAAAGGGGAGAGAAGAATGGTAATTCTCCTTTTGCCCACTTACTCCTAAAAGTGCTGCAAGGCAACTCCGACAGCGGTAGAGATAAATTAATTGATGCCATTATTGAGGATAAGATAATTACTGTCCAAGAACTTTTTACCTATCTACAAAATGAACTGGGGAAAGTAGCTGAAGGACAAACTCCTGGTCTGGCTCAACCTCGAAAATATGACCCGAAAACAGGGGAATATGTATACTTAAAAGGCGAATATATCTTTCCTCTACCCAAATTCAATCCCGAAAATTTAAAAAAACTCAAACTGGATAAGAATTCCAATCCCTATAAAGGTTTAGCCTCATTTGAAACTGAGGATAGTCACCTGTTTTATGGCAGAAAAACCCTGAGCCAACAGCTGGGCGAAATAGTAAATAAACAACCACTGACTATTGTTTTAGGTGCTTCTGGTTCTGGTAAATCTAGCTTAGTAAAAGCAGGTTTGATTCCTACCCTAAAATTAGACTCTGAGAGATGGCAGATTCTCAACCCAATGCGACCTGGTGAATCTCCGCTTAAAGCTCTAGACAAAATCCTGTCACCATCGGAATCTGATTCTTCAATTATTAGTCGTACTCCTCAGGAAAAAATCGACATTCTCTCTGGCAAAATTAGCTATTTAATAACTCATAACTCTAAATCTAAATTATTGTTAGTAATCGACCAAGCAGAAGAATTGCTTACTCTCTGTAAGAGTCAACAAGAACGGGAAGACTTTCTCAATCTATTAGCTGAGTTAGTAACCAAATATTCACAACAGATACGTATTTTATTCACATTGCGCTCTGATTTTGAACCTCAACTTAGAGATGCGACCGAAGAAATCTATTGGCAACAGGCTTGGCAAGAAGGACGATTTTTTGTGACTCCGATGGATAGAGAAGAGTTACAACAAGCAATTGAAGAACCTGCTGCCCAACGGACATTGTTTTTTGAGTCTCCTAAGTTAGTTAACCAGTTGATTGATGAAGCGATCGATATGCCTGGGGCTTTACCTCTACTCTCTTTTACCTTAAGTGAGCTTTATTTAAAATATCTCCAAGCTGAAGAAAATCGGGAACGAGATGACCGAACCATTACTGAAGCCGACTACGAACAATTAGGTGGCGTAGCCCGTTCTCTGACTCAAACAGCAGATCGTACCTATTTAGGTTTACTCGAAGCAGAAATTGACGAGGCAACTATTCGCAATGTGATGCTACGAATGGTATCTATTAGTAGTGGCGAACTAGCACGTAGAAGAGTACCAACATCTGAATTAATTTATCCAGAGCCTACCAATCAAAAGGCACAGAGAGTAATCGATCACTTTGTAGCAGCACGTTTGCTGACCACTGGATTAGATAACGAAGGTCGAGAATATGTAGAACCAGTTCACGATGTTTTGGTAACGGGATGGCAAAAAATACTGGCATGGAAACAAGAAAAAGAAGCTAGTTTAATGCTGCAACGCAGATTAACACCCGCTGCACGGGAGTGGAATAGTTTTAGATGCCAGGAAGTGCGATCGTCTTTTCAAGCCAAAACCGAACCTATTATCGATTGGTTAGATCGCCAACTTTCTACTGTTGAAAGCTTGTTTAATAAAATTAACGAACGGTTGCTGCGACTGCTGAGGCGATCGATGAATCCATCCAAAGAAAGGTCGATCGAACCCAAACAATTTTTATGGAATAGCGATCCCTATCTTGAGGTACTGTCTGAAGAATTTGAGTCAAATAAGAATTGGTTTAACCAAATAGAAGGGGAGTTTGTTCGGCAAAGCATCGTGCAAAAACGTCGCAATGTTAGTTGGCGGTGGCGCATTGCCATTGGAGTCATTTTGGGCTTAAGCGGTTTATTTGTCACTGCTATGATTTTCTTCGGATTATCTAGAATTAACGGAGCCAAAGATTTACGAAAATCGGCAGAAATAAACTTGCAAGAAAACCAATCCTTGGATGGAATGGAAGATATTTTGGAGGCTGGTAAGATTTTAGAAGATCGAGGCTTGCAGTTATTACTGTTAGTCAACCAGTTGTTAACTAAAACTGACCTGAGAGAACAAGTAAGAGGAACTTTGCTCAGAGCAGTTTATACCGTCAAAGAACTCGATCGCCAACAAGTGGAGCGAGGTACAGTTAGAGCCACTGTTAGCCCAGAAAGAGGGCAAGTAATCAGTGCGGGAGAAAACGGCAATGTTAGTATTTGGGATTTACAAAATCGAACTTTAAGCAAATCGAAATTAATTAATTGCGATCCAGAAAATTGCGAACCAGTCAAAATTGCTCGTTTTAGCCCAGATGGGGGTAAATTAGCTACTGCTGGAGCAAACGGCACTATTCGTCTCTGGAATTTATTAGGTAATGAATTAACTAGTCTCAAAACACGGGATACAGAACAAGGAGAAGTCAAAAGCATTAGTTTTCACCCAAACGGTCAGTTATTAGCTACGACTGGAACAAATGGTACGGTTATTTTATGGAACTTGCAGAATGATTCAATTGAGAAAGTAAAAACTTTTTGCGTTTTCGGCTCTTGCGATCTTGGCATTGGTTCGGCGCGGAGCGATCGCTCTGACTATGGAGTTGTTTGGAGTGTAGAGTTTAGTCCCGATGGTAAGCGATTAGTTTGTAGCGGGGACAATGGCACTATTCGTTTATGGAATCTAGAGGGAAAAGAATGGCAGGAAAAGATTAAATTTCCTCAAGAAGACAACCAAGATGTTACGAGTGTCGAATTCAGTTCTAATGGTGAAAAACTAGCCACTGCTGACAGGGGTGGTAATATTCGTGTCTGGGATTTAAGCGGTCGTACCACCCTTGAAAAGCCAACAGAAATTCTCACAGGTCAAGACCAGATTTGGGATGTGTCTTTTAGCCAGGATGAACAAAAACTAGCTAGTGCTGGGGAAGATGGTACTATCCGTTTGTGGGATTTAAACGATCGCGAATCGAAGGCAAAAGAGTTAATAGCGTTAGCAGGACATCAAGCTCCAGCTAGAAGTGCCAGTTTTCTTTCTAACGATAAACAGATACTCAGTGCTGGTGATGATGGTAGTATCCGCCTGTGGGACTTACAGGGTAATGAGTTAGAGGAAGTGGTTGTCCCGACTGAGACTATAACGGATGGGGGGAAGGTCGAGATCGAGCAGTATGGGCAAAGAGCATTTGGTAACAAAAATGGCATTGTTGAATGGCAAAAATCGTCACATCCGTCCAGAGTTAGAATGAAAAGCAATCACGTCAATGCAGTTACTAGCTTGGCTTTTCGTCCCGATGGCGAGCAACTTGCCAGTGGGGGAAGGGATCGTACCATCCGCCTATGGAATGACAATGGCGAACAAGAATACCTATTACAAACATCTGCGCCAGTAAATTCAGTAGCATATAGCCCAGATCGAAAATTACTTGCCAGTGCTGGTGAAGATGGCATGATACAACTGTGGAACTTACAAAACTTGCAGGATGCTCTACCTTTTGCAGCTTGGAAGGCTTATCCTGGTGCGGTTGTCAACGTCAAATTCAGCCAGGATAGTCAAGTTTTAATTACTGTAGGAGAAGACAGCAATACTCAAGTATGTAAGCTGTGGCAAATTAATTCATTTAATAGTCTTTTAAAACAAGCTGAGGATAGGGTACAGGGTAATTTAGAAGATAATGTCTATCTTAGCGATCGCACTTTATGCGATTCTATACCTCCTAAAGCGATCGCTACCTCTGTGATGGCATACTCGAAACAAAGCAGGTTACATCTCAAAATTCTACTACCCTTCGGTAACTCTAATCAAAATTTTTAGCATCGTTTTATCGTACATTATTTACCAGGTAAAACGCGATCGCCTTGAGGATAAAATAAATGTTTCCCGATTTTCTGCCCCAAGAGGTTAACTTACTGAGTAACAATGACTCAATTTATTTAGCCCAAAGGATTAAACGTTATCCAGTCTTAACACCTTTATCACCTCAGGCGATCGCTACTGCCTACATAAAACAAGGAAATACCTCCCCGACTATTCTCTTATTACACGGATTTGATAGCTCTATACTCGAATTTCGTCGTTTAATTCCCCTGTTAGCGACAAAATACCAAACTTGGGCGATCGATCTGTTTGGTTTTGGTTTTACCGCTCGTCTACCCAATCTATCTTACAATCCTCAGACGATTAGGGAACATCTTTACTATTTTTGGCTTAATTTAATTAATCGTCCCCTTATCTTAGTAGGGGCATCTATGGGTGGCGCAACAGCTATTGATTTTACCCTCAATCATCCAGAAGCAGTGCAAAGATTAGTTTTAATTAACTCTGTAGGTTATAGCGGTAGTTTTCCTGTCGGTAAGCTGTTATTCGAGCCAATAGATAAAATAGCGGTAGAATTTTGGCGACAGCGACGAATTCAAAGTTTATTTTGGGGTAAAAACTTGGGTTTACTGAACTCCGATCTAGAAGATGTCCTTCGTTGCGCTATTTTACCTTCGCTGATGCCAGGTTGGGAAGAGGCGATCGGTAATTTTACTCGTAGTGGTGGTTATGAGTTACTAAAAAGAGATATTGCTTTAGTCGATCGACCTACTTTAATTTTGTGGGGAGAAAAAGATGATGTATTGGGAACAGAAGTTGCTTACAAATTCAAAAAGGCGATCGCTAATTCTCAATTAGTTTGGCTTTCAGAAGTAGGGCATACACCCCAATGGGAACGACCTCAATTAGTTGCTAAGAAAATTATGAATTTTATCATCTAGCTAGGCTTTGTCTTTCTGAAGGAAGATACGCAACGCAAGCTTTAGTTGATTTTCTAAAAAAACTATTTTAAAGGTGAGGTCAAGTAATCACCTAATCAGTAATTCATTTGGAATTACTATCTAATTTTTCGCTCTACTGAAGCTGGTAAAGAGTCTGGTTCTAGAGAAACTTTATAGCGGGTTTTAACTGTAGCAGTATTTTGCCAGGGAGGATGCCAGTAGTTTTCTTGAATTACTGCTTTGGTTGTCGACCATTGAAATTTTACTAAACCAAGATTATTTCTGCCAATTACTTCTGTTCCTTCCTGTAACCAGCGATTGCGCCATAGCCAAGAAATGAGAAGAGCGATCGCTTTTTGCCAGAAGTTAAGTTTTGGCTCGATTATGGGTGATGGGGACTTCCAAGGTAATAACTCGGCAGGTTCTCTTTTATACCATTCAATACGATATTGCCAATCGGGAAGAGAGCCTTGTTTATCTAGATGGTTGTTCTTATGCCACCAGCGAGATGGAGTTATTTTAGTCAATTTTAAAGGTTTCTCCCAGACTAGCCAACGTTCTGTTTTTTCTGGGAAGAGAGATTTAAGCTTAGTATGGACTATGCGAGTTGCTAACTCTGAGTTTTTAATTGCGCTAGAGGTTAACTGGACGATGATTGAAGTTGCATCAGAAGTATTATGAGACCAATGAGTTATACGAACAGCACAACTATAGTGAATATCTCCTGAAAGGATAATAACTCGCTTTCTTCTTTGAGAAATACTAAGTATGAATTGGGCGAAAGCTTCTTGATGAAAGTTCCAAGAATCCCCCACATCGGTGCTAAATACACGATTACGACTCAAAGCAAATTGCTGAATACGATCGATAATTTTCAACGCTACTAAATTAGTCGGCAGTACCAGTAGAGTAGCTTCAATATTAGGGTGACTATTTTCTAAAGGATTGTGTAACTGTTGCTTAAAAGCTAGAGGACACAGAAGCATTGGTGGTTCTAATCCTCGATCTTCTCCTGAAGGATAACCCCGCCAAGTGCGAGTATCGAGAACAATTACTTCATGGTTATCATTGCTAATGGTGTAATGCCAGGGTATAGCTTGACGATCTCGTGCCAGAATTAAAACATCTTCATCTCGTTCTAGCTGAGGTAGTCCTGTAGACCTATCCAGGTTAGGAATGCCTAAATAGCGATCGCATTCTGTTTTGGCAAAGCTATCTTGACCTTGAGAAGCAAACCAGCCAGAGGCTAACTCTAATAACCGCTCCCCAGGCCTATCCGCTTCAAATAGTTCTGGCGTATTACCCCAAGCCTGAAACAGACTATAGGCAAGTAAACCATTTTGAATAATTCTTTTTCCTAAAGGTTTACTTAAAACTCGCTCACACCATTCGCGATTGAGATACCAATCATCACTAATATCATGATCGTCACAGATAGTATAGAGGGGAATATTAGCTAAGGCTCTTCTGACTAAATGTAAATCTCGAATAAAACTATTTGTTTTTGCTAGTTCTTTATCCCAACTCTTTGCCCGTTTTTTATTGTTAAATAGGCTTTTTCGAGAGGGAAAGTAATCCTTCATTAACACTGGCGACCAGGATAGTAGATAGCAAGCAGCATACTCACCAAAACTAAATAGATGGCTTTTAGCCTTTTCTGGCTTATTAGGGAGCATTGCAGTAAAACCCGCTTCTATTCGGGCAATTTCGCTGCGTTTTCCTGGAGGGATATCTCTCGCTAAAATTGTGGTTTGTTGCAGGGGCAATTCTTCTGACCAACCAAATAAGAGTCGATCGACCTGTTGGGCTAACCATAATATGGGGTCTGCCAGATCGTCGCCATAAATTTGATCTCCCGTAAGAAATAGTTGATGGGGTCGATCGCTAGGAGAATGAGCCGAAACAGCGATAAGATTATCCAAACAAGATAGCATATCCCTACCACCACCACTAGGTTTACGGCAAGAACCATGAACGATTTTCAGATGGTTTAAATCAGAGGGAGGTAAAGCGAAAGTAGGTAGTTGATGGGAAAAATAGCTCAAACCGTAGTTATCTGTGGCGATATCGTCAAGCAGATTGTAGCGATCGCTATCACTGTAGATATTGTAAGCATATACTCGATCTGGTTCTAATTTCTCTTGGGTAATAGGTCGGGCTGTTATCGCAACTATATGGAGATTTTGACCCAATGCGATCGTCTTGCGTCTGCCCTTCAACAAGATTTTATCTAGAACTGCACCTTTACCTTCTTGAGTATCGTATATTTCTAATTCGAGCAAACGGGATTCTTTCAATGCCAACCAAACTGTCACCCTGTCTGACTCTGTACGACGGAGAATAGGCCCTGCTAAAATCAAAGGCAGATCCTGTATATCTGGTAAGTAACTCGCCGAGTTTGCCATTTGTCAATGGTGAAAAATATGAATTTAGATTATAGCGATCGAGAGAGGGTTTTTAAATCTATCCTTAGGTTGGTCTAAAAAAAAGTAAGAGATTTAGCTACATAAAAAATTATGTGAGTGAGGGCGTATGCCATACGCCCCTACACAACAACATCTGTTGTATTCTTCTTGAGATTCGCTCTAATTCTAATTAGAGCGATCGCCCGAACATCAAAATCACCTATCTGACTTGATTTTCAAGAAGATCGCTAATTTTACCAACAACTGTACAGGTCAACGGTGAAGCAGTGCGGTCTTGGGCGGGGCTTTCAAGCTCTTGAACCAAGTTCAAGAGTCAGCCTCTTGGGTTGCCCCCCCGAAGCAACGGCACGAACCCGAAGGGCTGTTGACCCGTACCAACGCTCCAACTAATAACTAACAACTAAACATCTTTAGTTTTTTCTGCCCATACTCTAGTAGGTAATCCCCAAATATAGATAAAGCCTTCGGCAGCTTTATGATCGAAGCTATCCTCTGCTCCATAAGTAGCCAGATCGGGGGTATAAATAGAGTTAGCCGAGCGACGACCTACAATAGTTGCATTACCCTTAAACAACTTAATTTTGACGCTACCAGAAACCCGCTCTTGTGTTTTCTGAATAAAAGCATCTAAAGCGGATTTAAGCGGACTGTACCATAATCCTTTGTAGATAAGTTCACCATAGGTTTGCTCTATTCCTCGTTTATATTGAGTAATATCGGCAGTAAGAGTTAAACTTTCGAGATCGCGGTGAGCTTGAATTAGTACGAGTAAAGCTGGTGCTTCATAAATTTCCCGCGATTTAATCCCAACAACACGGTTTTCAATCATGTCGATACGTCCAAAACCGCGATCGCCTACTATCTGATTGAGTTGAGTAATAAGCTCTACAGGATTGAGGTTATTACCGTTGAGGCTTACGGGGATTCCTCTTTCAAAGCCAATTTCTATATATTCTGGCTCATTTGGGGTATCCGCGATCGCTTTAGTCATGACAAAGACTTCCTCAGGAGGCTCACTCATCGGGTCTTCCAATGGCCCTGCTTCTATACTACGTCCTAAGAGATTGCGATCGATACTATAAGGAGAAGACTTTTTGACGGGGAATTCTATACCAAACTTTTCCCCATAAGTAATGGCTTCTTCTCGACTCATTCCCCATTCTCTGGCTGGTGCTAGCACTTTTAGGTTAGGATTTAAAGCCATAATCCCTACATCAAACCGCACCTGATCGTTACCTTTACCAGTACAACCATGAGCAACTGCATCTGCTCCGTATTTTTCTGCTGCTTCTACCAATAATTTGGCAATTAGAGGACGAGCTAGTGCAGTAGAGAGAGGATAGCGATTTTCATAGAGCGTGTTAGCATAAATTGCTGGGAAAGCAAAATCTTTAACAAAAGTTTCTTTGGCATCTACCACTAAAGATTCCACTGCCCCACATTTTAAAGCTTTTTCCTGAATTGGTTTTAATTCTTCTCCCTGTCCTAAATCTGCTGCTAGGGTAATTACTTCTTTTACGCCCCATTCTTCTTTTAAATAAGGGATACAAACAGAAGTATCTACCCCTCCAGAATATGCTAAGACAACTTTTTCAGCGCGACCCATAAATTCTCCGTCCCGATAAAATACTAAATGGCTATTGTATCGAAAACAGTGTCACAACCCACAATAACCACAGATAATTTTCATTTCTACTGCTGTTGTATTCTTGTTAGCTTTTAGTATCGATTGTCATCTGATATTGTTCTGAAGTAATCCTGCCTGCTGCGTATAAAGTCTCTGTAATTTCAGAAATAGTGAGTACAGAATGGGCGCGATAGCCATTTTGTTTTAATCTATCTTTTACGCCTCCTTCATGGTCGATAAATACCACAATATCTTCTACTTTTAATTGGGCTGATTCTAACTTAGCTGCTCCTTCCATGGCACTTTTACCACTAATGAGGATATCGTCTACTACTACTACTTTTTCTCCTGGATGAAAGTTACCTTCTATTAATCTCCGTGTACCATGAGCTTTTACTTCTTTACGAGGAAAAATCATCGGACGGTGGAGTTGTAAAGCCAGTCCTGTCGCGGTAGGTAATGCACCGTAAGGTATACCTGCGATGCGATCGAAGGTTAGATTTTGCAGAATATCTGCATAAGCTTTAATAACTTGGTTAAATAGTTGGGGATTGGAAATAATTTTCCGTAGATCGATATAGTAAGAAAAAGTCGCTCCTGATGCTTGTACGTATTCTCCGAAGAGGAGACAACCGATATCGTATAGTTGCAATATTAATTCTTGATGGGGGTGTTTACCAAACAGATAAACATTTGCCGTCCATAATTCACAACTAGAGCCTACGGGAATTAAGTTACTGCTAATTTGTTCTATTTCTTGATTTAGATTTTGTACTTGTTGGGCTAAATCTTCTTTTGCTAATAAATCTTGCGGGATGGGAATAAGTAACCCTCCTCCATTGCGATCGAATCCTGCTTGCAGAATTTGCGCCAAATTCGCTCCTTCTGACCAAATACTCCGCAGCAAAATCATTCTTTCAGGGGCAATAGCCCGAATTTTACCGATAATTTCTGGATTATTCGTACCTACTTCTAAATATACTTGTTCGAGTGTTCCCCAAGCTTGTACTTGC
The DNA here is from genome assembly GCA_051439545.1 of Xenococcaceae cyanobacterium. Taxonomy (GTDB): domain Bacteria; phylum Cyanobacteriota; class Cyanobacteriia; order Cyanobacteriales; family Xenococcaceae; genus JASJDJ01. The sequence continues at coordinate 15,824 of JBFRWK010000038.1, forward strand.
TTGACTACTTCTAAATATAAGGGATTTTCGGAGGTAGGATATTCTTGGATGGCTATAGCAGAAGGATTAGAAGTATGACAGAGAAAAAATACTCCTTTATCGGCATAAACTAAAAAAGGTGCAGCATGATCTTGTCCTGCATAGGGACTGAGGGTAACAGCATCTACTTGCCATTGGCTAAAAATAGTATGAGCAAAGACGGTGCTAGTATTTAGATCGCCGTGTTTGGCATCTAAGATAACAGGGATATGACTGGGAATTTTAGCTAAAATTCGATCGAGTAATTCTAATCCCCCTACGCCTAAAGCTTGATAAAAACCCAAAGTTGGTTTATAAGCACAAATGCGATCGCTAGTTTGCTCGATTACCCACTCTAACCAATTTTGGAGATTATTAATTAGATTATCTGCTGTTGTTATCTCTCCCTGCTGAAAATGGGTCATCATTTCAGGATTTGGATCGAGTCCGACAACTAGGAGGCTTTTATTAAGCTCGATCGCTTTATTTAGTTTGGCAAAAAAATTCATTTTCAGACCCTTTATTGAACCTTAAATTTTGAACATTGATAAATGCTCAATGATAAATAGTTTTAATAATAAGCTCTCGTGAATACTACTGCTCATGACGCTTTGCGTACATAAGCAGCTTCTCTATCCCATAAATCAGATAAAGTAATCGGCATTCTCGATTTATCCACAGGTCTTTTGCCTTTGGATAACCGCCCGTCCTTTCGGCGGGTCAGTTTAAGTTTGTATGCCCAATAACGGGCTGCTATGTTGGCTGCTGCACTTAAATCACAATTGTAGATTTTTCCAGATTTAAAAGTAGCAACTGAATATTTTTTGGCTGAACGCTTTAGCTTTCCACTACCGTCATAAGCCCAAGAAGATGTCCCTCTAGCATAGACAAGTTCTATTTTTCCACCAACTTCTTCAAATTTATCTGTTGTTAATTGAACTAATCTGCGATGAAGCCAGCCATAAAACTTTAGTTTAAGACGAGAACCTTTTTTTCCGCCTTTTGGCTTCCAACCTTTTAAATCTTCAAAGACAATAATAGAAGCCGAATTGGATAAAGCAAAATCAACTATTTTTTTGCTTACTTGATGAGAAATATTTAAGTTAATATTTCTAGCTTTACGGTAGTGAGATTTACAAAAACCACGATGCAGTTTTTGAGTTCTTCTGGCTTTTTTTCTAATAATTGCAGCTTGCACATCGCGACGGTCTATGTCGGCTGAAGGATGAAAAAATTTCCTTGCAGTCACAGTGCCGTACTGATTTACAATTACTGCGGTAGCCAGAGTATTAATACCTACGTCAATTGCACATATATTTTCTCCTGTTAGGTTTTGGGGCTTTAATTTAAAAGGAACAGCCAAATGACAACAGCGAGAAGAAACTACTAAATAGGGCGACAAGCTTTTACCTATCAAATGTCGATGTCTTTTGGATAGTATTTTAATCTCAGACCAAACCCAATCAGAACCATTCCAGACTTTAATATTAGCAATAGAAAAGTCAGAATTAAACTTAATTAAATTCCCTTTATATAATGCTGGATAACAATTAGCGTTACTGTTAAAAATAGGAGGTCGGGGTCTAGCTTCTTTTCTTTTTCTATTTCCAGATTGCCATTCTTTGTATCTACTTAAATAAGAACTAACTTGTCCCCAAGTAAATTCTATAGCTGCACGTCTTAAATATGACGGAAATTTATAAAACCTTTGTCTAAAATAGCTATGTTTTGGGTTTGGGTTCTTTTTTGTTTGATGAATTAATTTTTCAATTGCTGCACACTTGCTATTAACATTTTGTAGTTGTGTCCAATGACCTAAAATCACATAGGACAAAGCCTTACAAAATGCTCGATATTCGTCAACCGTTGCTTGAAGATAAATCTTAGCTTCATGGCTTGGTTTGAGAATCCACTTGTCAGTGCGTATAATTGATTTAACCATAATCAAGATTATACTCGTGTCACCAAAATATAGCAAGCTTAAAACAAAGAATCATAGTGCATACAGGCTTTACTATCATTTAGTGTTGTCAACCAAGTATCGTCATAAATGTATAAATGGGGAAATGCTCGAAAGACTAGAAGAAATATTCAAAGATTTACTAATTAAATGGAACAGTTCATTAGTTGAATTTGGAGGTGAGAGCGACCATATCCACTGCCTTTTTGAATCAGAGCCGACAGTTCAATTAGCTTCCTTGATTAAAAATCTAAAGAGTGTTTCTTCTCGCAGAATAAGACAAGAATATAGCGAACACCTGAAACCCTTTTACTGGAAACCATACTTCTGGAACAGAGCTTACTGTGTTATCTCGGTCGGAGGTAGAGCAAATATACAAACATTACTTACTTATATAGAAAATCAAGACTCTCCCGCTAGGTTAAAACCGACGCTAACTAGCGATTCACCTACGGTAGAATCGTAGGATGCGCGTCGCAAGACTGCTCAATTACTAACTATTACTTTACCTAACCTTAACCCAGCGATCGGGCTTAAAATTGATAAGATTATGACGAAAAATGTTATTGCAGAGAAACTATGAGCAATTCTAACAGCAGGAGAATTCAATCTCGTCCTCCTCTAGAAAAATTTTTAGATACTAGCTTTTTATGGACGGCTAAAATTTTTGCTATAGCGATCGCAGCAGTTTTAGTTTGGATTACGATTCAGGTAGCTATTGCTGCTAAACCTGCCATCTCCGAGTTTGGACTCGGTTTTTTGACTACTAGTAGTTGGAATCCTGTCACCAAAGAATACGGCGTACTACCAGCAGTTTACGGTACTCTGGTTAGTTCTTTTATTGCTCTATTAATTTCTGTTCCTATTGGTTTAGGTACGGCTATCTTTTTGAGTGAAGATTACTTATCACCTAAAATTCAGAGAACTATCGTTTTTTTAGTTGAGTTACTGGCTGCTGTACCTAGTGTAGTTTACGGTTTGTGGGGCATTTTTGTTTTAATTCCTTTTCTGAAAGAAATTAGCCCTCTTAGAGGTCCTGGAATGCTTCCTGCTGCCCTAATTTTATCAGTAATGATTTTACCGACGATCGCAGCAATTTCTCGCGATGCGATAACTAATGTCCCGATTGAGTTACGTCAAGCTGCTGTAGGTTTAGGTGCAACCCGTTGGGAAGCAATTCTGCAAATTATCTTACCCGCAGCTTCTTCTGGAATTATCGGCGGAATTATGTTGGCACTGGGTAGAGCTTTAGGAGAAACTATGGCAGTAACTATGTTAATTGGTAATGCCAATAAAGTTAATTTCGACCTTTTTGCTCCTTCTAATACTATTTCTTCACTTTTAGCAAATCAGTTCGCCGAAGCTAGTGGTTTACAAGTAGGAGCATTAATGTATGCTGCTTTAATTTTATTTGTAATTACTCTACTCGTAAATGTATTAGCTCAAATATTGGTAGTTAGATTACAAAAAATCTAGATATATCTCATTACAAAATATTCTTTTAACTTAATAATAGAACTGCTCGGAAAATGACTTTAAATATTGCTAAAGATACTCCAAATCAAAATTTTAATTCTGCTAGTCTCAAACGAAACCCTCGCTCTCCCCGTACCTTATTTGGTCTAATTATGACAGGGATAGCAGGATTATTTACTATCCTCGCAATTATACCTTTAGTCATTATTTTAGCCTATCTTTTAAGCAAAGGAATTAGTTCTCTGCGCCTAGAAGTTTTTACCGAGTTACCGCCACCACCCTTAGTAGAAGGAGGTGGTTTTGGTAATGCCATTCTCGGTACGGTAATTATGGTAGGGATAGGTGCTGTTATTAGTGTTCCCCTTGGGGTAATGGCAGCTATTTATCTTTCGGAATTTAGCAAGGGTAAGTTGGCAGATTGGATTCGTTTTGCTACTAATGTGCTTAGTGGTGTACCGTCAATTATTATTGGGGTATTTGCTTACACTGTAGTAGTTTTGACAACTAGATCTTATTCAGCTTGGGCAGGAGGCTTTGCCTTAGCCATACTGATGTTGCCCATCATTGTCCGCACTACCGATGAAGCCTTAAAACTCGTGCCTCAAGAAGTCCGTCAAGCCTCTATTGGTGTTGGTGCAAATGATTATCAAACTGTCTTACAGGTAGTCTTACCCGCAGCTATTCCCGCAATTATTACTGGGGTTACTCTCGCAGTTGCCCGTGCAGCAGGGGAAACAGCACCATTATTATTTACGGCATTATTTACTCAGTTTTGGCCTAATTGGGATGAACTTTTAGTCGAACCCACAGCATCTCTAGCCGTACTAGTTTACAATTTTGCGATCGTTCCTTTCCAAAATCAACAAGAGTTAGCCTGGGCTGCTGCTTTTATCCTAATCTTATTAGTATTGGCAACTAGTATTATTTCCCGTATTGCTACTGCTAATAGAACTTACTAAAATTTGTGGCGTTGCTGATTATAAGTACGAAACCGAAAAGTAATCTGTTCGTAGTTATTAGTTATTAGTTTTTAGTCGATCTGTTCAGTTGCTAAAAAGATAAAATCATACCTCGATCCAGCAACGCCAAATTTGTTTTGCTTTCACGATAATCTTATTCCCTAGAAAACTGTGCTGAAGAAATTGATTCTGGCATAGTTTTTTTTGTTTTACTTTTTTGTTAGAATACTATATAGTTATACAAAATATAAAAACTAAATTTACTGCGTCTATGGCCAAAACTTCTCCTCCCCACAAGACAGTTAAATCTCCCGAATATCTTGCTCCCGTTGCCGATTATTTTAAAGTACTTTCAGAAATCAGTCGGTTGCAGATTTTAAGCTGCTTGCGAGAAGGAGCAATGAATGTCAGTGAAATAGGGGAAGCTACTGGTTTGGGACAGGCAAATTTATCCAAACATCTCAAAATGCTGACCGAAGCCGAGATTTTATCCCGCCAGCCTCAAGGGGTAGCTGTCTATTACGAAATTCAAGACCCGATGATCTTCGAGCTTTGTGAATTAGTTTGCGATCGCCTGTACCAAAGAATGCAACAAAAAGCAGAGCAATTTAAGCGATTAAGTTCTTTCAGTAATTTTTCTAAGTAATTTAAACCGCTTCGCGGTAGCTATTAGCTATTAGCTATTAGCTATTAGCTAACAACTGCCAAGAAAATCTATCCTGAATTAACTATTCCTCACGTTCATGTTTTACAACAAACACTAAGACAATTAGAGGCTGCTTTTGTATCAATGTGGGAGCGAGGACATGGTTTTCCAAGGTTTGTGCGACGTAGTAAGTCGCTTGTTTTAAGTGAAATTCTATAACAGAGGTTATGGATTTCTAGTAGATTTCATCCTACTATTCCCACGTAAAAGAGTCACGTACTCTGGTCACATCAAAAGTAAGTAATGAAATTGATGGAATGCAGACCACGAATGAATCCGAAGTTGGACAACCTCTATCCAACTAGGGCTAGGGAAAGATTGGACGGGTTAATGAAAATGAATTGTCGATGAAGCTTCGTCAGGAATGCGGGTGAAATGAGGTTGATACACCCTGACCAAAAGGTAAGTGCGAGAGGTTGGAAGGCTGAATCTTCCTTCCAACGGTGAAACAAATCTCCATCGGAGTATAGACAAGACCCACCCCAGTCGTATCTTAATCATGTGAAACTGCGGTAAGCCCTATAGGTTCTCAGAAAATGAGTAGGTCGGACGTAAGAATGACGGAATCACCTAGAGGGTAAAGGATACGGAAAAAGCGAATGCTGCCAGTCGAAAGACAACACGAATAAATAAGTGGGTAGATAGGAGTTCCAGATTTGCTCCACTCGAAAGAGGGCTGAATTCCAATAGGTTATCAACGATAGAAACTATGTAAGGGAACTGAACTTATAGTGAAAGATAGAAGCGATCGATCTGGTCAGAGTTAAATCTTAGATCGGCAGCGCGAATCTCTGTTATTTGCTGTTGTAGGCGCAAACGAGCTAAAGGGAAGGGTGGATCTATGCGAGAAGCGATCGCTAAGTGCATATTCTGGGGTAGGTTAAGTTTGACAATTTGCTATATTATTTGTCAATTAAGAAAAGCTTTCCTCTTCGTAATTGAAACTTTTAAAATAATTACAGACTAGGAAAAAGTAAAAATAAGTACAATCACTGAAAATTTACGTCTATTAACAGAGATAAAAATCTATAGACAAAAAGTAAAATGATAGAGTAGAAAAAAGAAAAAAGAATGGTATTTAATGAGGTATGGTTACAGTCATCTTTACTCTTCTGCTTCCCCGGCCTTCCCTCCCTTCGTTAAAATACACGGGTTTATTTTCCCAGGTACTTATTTGTTGCAGCTCGAGCTAGTTAAGGCTAAATTTGAGCTTCAAAATTCCTCCAAGATCGTTAATTAATTAAGTTGTATGGCACAGTTATCAGAACTCAAAAAATCTGCACTACTTACTAGTTTTGACTATAAAATTTTATCTCGGCAAAAACAAACCATCGTTCAAAATTGTACTGGAGAAATAAAAGAGCGTTTGCGTCGCACAGCTCGCGATATATGGGAAATAGGACAGAAATTAGTAGAAGTGCGCTCGCAACTGGAACATGGTCAATTTGAGGTTTGGTTGTCAGCAGAATTTGGTTGGAGTCGGCGCACTGCTTATAATTTTATCAACGTCTATGAAGCTTTTAGTGATAGTAAAAATTTTGCACGACTTGACATTGCCACCTCTGCTCTTTACAAATTGGCAGCACCTTCTACACCTCAGTCTATTCGCAATGAATTTTTAAATAAAGCAGAAAAAGGTGAAAAATTAACCCATAAAGAAATTAGTCAGGCTCTTGCCACAGCCAAAAGGGTAAATGTAGTCGAAAAACCTCAACCAATTTCGCCACCGTTACGGAAAATCCTGCAAATCAGACCCAAAGCTAAAACAGAATTAGAAGCACCAGAAGTAGAGAAAACTGCTATTTCTCGATTCCAAAGCTCCTTTAAGCAAGTCATGAGTGCAACCCAAATTGAGATTAAATCGGGCTGTTGGTATCTCTTCGAGAAGATAAACTTCTTATTTTGTGGGGATACTGCCTTAGCAGAATTTTGCCATCGCGCCCCAGAAGCTACCTTGGCTCTAGCCGTTACTTCCGATGATTGGGATCACGATTGGTTAATTGACAAAGTGAGCAATTTAATCTTGCTGAAAGAAGCCTCTTTCCAAATAGGAATGCTCGAGCAAATAATCTCTATGCTCTCAGCCAAAGGAGATACGGTAATCTTTCCCTGGTTGCCCGATGAAGATATGCTAGCGATCGCTCACCGTCTGCATAGAAGAATTGTCGCTGGCGATCCTAGAACACCGATTCAGTAATCGAAAAGCAGTGATGATTTACTGTTGAGCGATTTGAGTACCTTCTAAAAAGAGTCAAACTAATTAGCGATCGCAACTAGCGAATTATTGCTCTTATCCACAAATTTGGGGGTGGAGGAAAATGAGCGGTAAAATAAGCTTTCCATCCACAAAAGTAAAATCCGCCCATGCGCCCAGAATCTTGGAATCCGCCGATTGAGTTGTCAAAAAAAGAGACCAAAATCGTTAAACTGATTAAAAGAGCCAAACTGTTTGTGTTTTTGCGGGAAATCCGCCACTTATTGTTTGATGAAAGCTTCCAAGAAGAATTATCTAAGATGTATGCAGAAGCGGAGAAAGGGCATCCTCCTGTTCCCCCAGCACAACTGGCATTGACGGTTATCCTACAAGCTTATACTAAAGCATCCGATGCCGAAGCTATAGAAGCTCTGACTATGGATCGGCGATGGCAGTTGGTGTTAGATTGCCTGGATTGTGAACAAGCTCCTTTTTCTCAAGCGACGCTGGTGCGATTTCGACAAGCTTTAATCATTCATCAACTTGACCGACGTTTAATTGAAAGAACCGTGGAATTAGCCCAAAAGACCAAAAAGTTTGGTTCACGACAATTGCGAGCTGCCCTGGATTCTTCTCCGTTGTGGGGAGCAGCCAAGGTAGAAGATACCTATAATTTATTGGGTCACGCTCTGAAAAAAGCGTTGAGCGTGATAGCTCGTCAACAGGGGCGGGAGTTGACAGCGATCGCTTGCGAAATGGAAGCTGACTTGCTCACAGGGTCAAGTTTAAAAGCAGCATTAGACTTGAATTGGGAGAACCCCGATGAGCGGAATTTGGCTTTAGGGATGGTGTTGGGCGTGTTATCTCAAGTGGAAACCCATTTGGAGTTAGACCCAGAAACCAAGTCTCATCCCGTGGTTCATTCTAATTTAGAAACAGCCAGACAAATCAAGGCACAAGATGCGGAACTGGATGAGCAGGGATTCGTCAAACTACGAAAAGGAGTGGCTAAAAACCGACGGATTACTATTGAAGATGAAGAAATGCGTCATGGTCGTAAAAACCGCAGCAAAAGGTTTGATGGTTATAAGCGTCATATTCTCAAGGATTTAGATACAGGATTGGTACGAGCCGTTGGCATCACCATGGCTAATGTAGCAGAGGCTTCTGTAACTGAGGCGATCGCTCTGGACTTGGAGCATCAGAAAGTTAAGTTGACCGAGTTGCACATTGACCGAGCTTACCTGAGTAGCTCCTTGGTCAAGAATCGAGACTCACAGTTAACGGTTTATTGTAAAGCTTGGCGGGTATCTAATGGCAAAAAATTTGCCAAATCTGCTTTTGTCTTGGATTGGGAATCAGGGACGATTACTTGTCCTAATCAAGTCAGTTTACCTTTTCACGAGGGAGGCAAAGTGCAGTTTCCCGCAGTAACTTGTGCCAATTGCCCTCTGAAACAAAAGTGTACCACCAGCAAGAAAGGACGCAGTATTTCTATTCATCCTGATGAGAAGTTCATTGCTGAACTGCGAGCGCGTCAATTAACTCCTCTTGGTCGCGCCCAATTAAGGCAAAGAGTAACTGTAGAGCATAGTTTATCTCATATTGGTCGCTGGCAAGGAGACAAAGCTCGTTACATCGGAGTGCGAAAAAATTTATTTGATCTACGTCGCACGGCGGTTGTTCATAATCTTCATGTACTGGGGAGGCTTTTAAAAGAAGACCCAGAGCTATTTGCTTCCAAAGCAGGCACTGCTTAGTTTTCGATTACTGAATCGGTGTTCTAG
>JBFRWK010000039.1:0-58232 GCA_051439545.1 Xenococcaceae cyanobacterium
AGTTGTCGTGCATTTAAAATGTATGTTTACTTGTTAGAAATGAATCTCTTTTCTCCCCTGCTCCCCTGCTTCCCCTGCTCCCTCTGCTCAGTCTCAACAACCAAATTTAAAAGCGTGACAGCTTATCTAGATATGTTGTTGTCGCTCTTTGCTAAAGAAAACCTATCTATGGAAGTATATCTAGCAGATAATAGCAATACGATATCCAAGCAGATAAAAGAAGCAATAAGGCTAATTTGTCAGAGTTCAGAAGTGAAATTTAGAGCAAAAGATCTTGCCAACAACTATTATCATATTATCCAGTTCAAGATTTTTTTAAGCTATAAAAACGGTCGGATCGATCTAGCAGATGGTGGTTTTGTTGATTGGACTCAGAAGATGCTGGCAAATAATAAACAGAGATTATTTATAAGTGGTGTAGGTTTAGAGATAATCCATAAAATTAGGCAAGAAATACTTTAATTGCAAATTGTGTATCTGAACCTGGGATAGATCTCGTAGATACTACGGCAGATTAGAAATTTAATCATGAAGAGAATTAGTACACATCAATCTAACTTTTTTTTAACCCAAGTTTGCAGCTGAAACTGCATTTTTTGGAGAAAATTATTTTTAACTACTAAAGGCCAAGTAATTTCACATAAACAACCTCTAGGAGAGATAGATTCCCGTTTAAAAGTACCTCCTAACTTGCGAGCTAAATCTTTGCATTGCTTCGTACCTTTACTTTCAATAGATGACTTTATCCCATCACCATTGTCTTTTATGCCTAAAGTATAGTATCCATCATGGATTTTACCAGTTACCTGAATCCGTTTAGCTCCTTTAGCGTGTTTGCCAACATTACATATAGATTCTTCCAGAAATTGACAAAGTTTTCGTTTGGATTCAAGATTTAAATATTTATCGTCTATGGGTTCAAAAGAGCGAGTTTTTACTTTAATAGTATTTAAATATTGCAAATCATTTCTTTGTAAAGTACTGTTGTATACCTCATAGAAAAGTGCGTTAACTGGTTTGTTTAAATCTAAAATTAAACCAGTTCCCAATCGGAGAATTTCTTTACTATTTAAGGCTTCTTGTTGCAGAAACTCGCCAATATCTCGAATTTCACGGTTGAGTTGTTCGAGTTTACAGATAAGTTGTTCTGGTGATAATTCTTGTGTACGTAGATTACTTAAAGCATTAGCTAATGTTTGTAGAGGACCATTATGAATAATAGTAAATGTCTTTTCAATACTGTATTGTCTTTCATAAATTTGAGATTTCAAAGCTTGGTCATGCCGATAAAAAGCAAAAGCACTCAATCCAACACCATTAATTACTAAAAATAATAAAACTGGTGCGACAGGAATCCACAAGCCCCACCAGAGCAAGGATAAATAACCTACTCCAATTAGACAAATACCACTAGCACTAACAGCTAACAAATTCTTCCATACTGATTGTGTCAATCGACCAATAATGATCGGAATAAAACCCCAAGTAATTATCCACAGATATTCCCAAATATCTGACCAACTTGTTAACAGCGATCGCCCATTGAGAACTGCATTGATAATCTGACTAGTAGCATGGGCATGATATTCTACTCCATAAAGAGTACCCTTCAGTTTTAAACCAGAAATTGCGGAAGTATTAAAAAAGTCTGAATTCCTAGCAGCAGTCATGCCGATTATGACTATTTTATCTCGTAGTACATTTCCTCTAATTTTATTATTCTTAATATCGTGAAGTGAAACAAATAGAAATCTTTCTTCACCATTACGAAAATTAATCAATGTCTGGATTCCGCCATCAAATGTCTGGATTCCGCCATCATTTGTATCTACATATCCTCCAGTATTTGAAGCGAAAATAGGGAGTTTTATAGAACTAAATCGAATAGCATCTCCATCACCCAAACTTTCTGATAAAGTAATATTCTCAGCAGATAAATAAGCTGTTGCTAAACGTAAAGATAAGGAAAATTTTTCTTCTTCCAAATTATCGGGATTAGGAGTCCAGAGCAAATAACGTCTATATTTGCCATCTGGATCTAGGATAATATCCACAAAACCAACTTGTTCTTTAGGTAAGTTTGGAGGTGGAGCAATCTTATCTGGCTCTAAAACTTTTTCAATAGCAATGACATCTTTATTTTCTTTGAATACTTGACTTAATTCTTTACTACCAGGTTCTACTGGTACATTTTTAAAAATATCAAGACCGATAATTCTTGGTTTATAGCTCTTTATTTTCTTAATTAACTCTGCAATCTCCCCATCTGGTATTGGATAGCGTCCTATTTTTTGAATATCATCTTCATTTATACCAACAATAACAACTTTTTCATCTACAGGTTCAGAAGGGCGTATCCTTAAAAAAGTGTCGAGTAACATCCATTCTAAAAATTGCAATGAACCGCTTAAACGAGCAACAGTAACAATAATAATAAGCACTATTCCAGGAATTGCTGCCCTACGCCAAAGAGTCATTTCATCTTTAATAGTTTGTGGAATTATTCGCAACATCAAAATAATCGCCAAAAAATGATTAATTAACTCATATTAATTAATTAATCGAGCAACCCTTCTTCTCTAGCTCTAATTTCAGTTAGAATTCGCATATTTTTACCTTCTTGTTTACAATCTTCAGGATAAATATTTAGAGCATCTTGAATTTTCGTCCAATAGGAACGGACAGTGCGTTCGTGTAGATGCATTTTTTCAGCAATGATTTTATCTTGCAATCCTTCTTCAAATGCTAGTCTCAAAACTTCAAGCCATTCTGGCTTCAATTCCAATCCAGTTTTGATATCTTTTGTGTGGGTTGCTCCCTGTATTGCTAAGTTTACACGATTCAACATATTCTGTTCGGAAAGTCCTTTATCAGCAATGACAAAACCTCCTTGATGTTCGTCGATTTCGTACTTAATTCTTACTAGTGCCTTAGCATGACTACTTTGCACCATTAGATTCTGAGTCGGATATTTATTTAATAAATTTTTGATTAATTTAATACCTGTATCAACATTCGCATCAATTCCAGTCTTTTCTGGAATAGATAAGTCTACTATAATCAATTCAAAGAATGAATTTTTTTTTTCAACTTTTTCTATTTCATAGAGAGCATCTTCTGCGGTTTTAGCAATAAAAATCTCTAGTTCTGGATATTGTTTTCTCAAAATATCAATAGTCCCAGATAGGATTAGATGATGGTCATCTACTACAAGAACTTTTAGCATAGGTTTTAATAGTATATTAAGATGAACAAGTGTTAACAATCTAATAAGATAAAAACTCTGCAAAAAATACTTGATTCAGAAAACTAAAAGATTTTTTACAGAGTTTAGTTAAATTAAGATTTGAAATTGTTAGCTACTTTTACAAGAGTAATTAACGAGCGAATTAATAAAAGAACAACAATCAGAGTAGTTAATACCAAACCTGCATTTTGCCACTCTGGAGCTAAACAGATATCAAATAAAGCTGGGAAATCTCCTACTTTTATTTGACTAAAATAGAAAAAGATTGATACATACATAATTATTTGCCTCTTGTTAGGAATAGTTAGCAATGAAGAGATTTAGAGGCAAAATTTTTAAGATCACGACAAATTAAAAAGCCTGCCCTTTTACTCTCTTTATTTCTAATAAATTAAAAAACTTAGATTAATTAATAATTAAACAGCACAATAAAGCCCCTAGTCAATAGAGACTTTATAAATGTTCACAAGCTTAAGGTACAAAAGTATAAACTCATTTAAATCATTTGAGCTAACGCCTTTGTACTAAAAGCAGGCTTAATAATTTGTCGTGTGATTAGACTATAGTTTGACTATATTATTTAAGTCAACACATATTAGTGCATACTCGATTGCACTTTTCTGCATATCTCCTCCTCACATACTTAACAGCTATGCGTAAGAAATGGCTTAAAAATACAATTACTAACAAAGAAATTGAGTTTATTCAAATAATTGGACATATCGATGGACAAGGTATTAATCAAACGAGGCTGACGAAACCAGAAGAAGAATCGAAATTCGTTTTATTCCGCCAGGTAAACTGTCAGGTAGTTAATTGGTAAGGTATTGATTATGAAACTAAGCGCACAAACTTTTTCTTACCTACTTGCAAAACTTTACCATCTAATTCTTCAGGAGACTCAAAACTTAGATTAACATCATTAATTCGATCGCCTTCTAAACGTACTGCACCACCTTGGATTTGTCTCCTTCCTTCACCACTACTTTTGCATAAACCACTGGCACCGAGAATATAAAATATTTTGGCAGTAAATTCGACATCAGCAAGAGAATATTCGGGTACATTATCGCTAGCAGATGTATTTGCCTTAAGAACGATCTCTTCTGCTGTTTTTTGCGCTTTTAAGGCTGCTTCTTCCCCATGATACTGAGAAACTATCTCGATCGCGCAGGAATTGTAAGATATCAGAACCAACACTAACAAATAATTCTAAACCTACTTTCCAAAAGCTTACTTGGGAAAATCTATTAACAAGAGCGATCGCGTTTTCTAAATTGGGTACGTCCAAGGGTACTATAATTCGGTCATTGTTCATTATCGAGCAGTAAATAAAGATTGTTAGTAATAAAAAAACGTCTATTGAATGCTATCACAAATTAAAGTTATTTGTATCCAAGTAAAAACTAATTTATTTACTAAAAGTTCGACTAAAATTTTTGTTAGATAAAATAGTAATCTAAGACATATTTTAACCGTTGCTTGTACTATAGCTAACATAAATTTGATACGAATATACTAACAAATAGAAAATAAAAATTTGTCGATTGTAATCGCTAATTGAAATATTTCGATCGTCTCCAATAACACATAAAAATAACATTAAGATTGTCAATAATATCCCCCCCTATTGGATAGAAAAACTTGAAATGATTTTGATATTATTTACCCGATCGTTTATGCAAACAAACAAATTATGAAAAATTCTTGGGCAAAATGGCTATCCACAGCTACAGCTACTTTAGTACCCTTTTTAGTAGGTCAATCTGCTGTAGCTCATGTCATTTGGTTTGAGTCAGTTAACGCTGAACAATCTGAAATTATTTTTGGTCATCCCGAAGAGAATTCCCCAGAACCTTTGGAAATAGAAAAATTCCAAGAAGCAACTGCTTATGATACGAATCAAAATGTCATTCCTAGTACGACGAATTTTGAGGATGGGCGTTTATTTCTCAATACAGACACCCCGCCTTCGATCTTGACGGCTTTTTATGATAATGGTTTTTGGCGAGAAAATCCTGATGGTAGCTACGATAACATTCCTCAAGAAGAAGCAGAAGCAATTAATTATGAGAATGTTTCTCAATTTGTCAAATATGCCAAGGGAATTTTTGATGAAGATGTCACTTTTGATGAACCGTTGGGTCTTCCTTTAGAAATTATTCCCTTGGATAACCCTTTAGCCTTAGAAGCAGGAGACGCTTTACCTATTCAAGTATACTTTCAAGACACACTAATCAACGATCCTCTAGTGGAATATTTAGGAGAAACAATTAGTCTCGATAGTAATGGAGTTGCTCTTATTCCCATTGGTTCATCGGGATTACAAGTAATTGAAGCTAGCTACACCGATCCTGATTCTAATAATCCTCCTATTGCCTATGCAGCTACTCTTGCAGCAGATGCAGCCGAGTCCGTTCCCGAACCTTTTAGTTTATTAGGAACTGGATTAACTCTAGTTGTTTTACCTTTTCTCAAAAAACGGTAAAGTTTTGATTTTGTCGAAACTTAGGTTATTTAACTAAGCGGACAAATTTTTTCTTACCTACTTGCAGTACTTTCCCATCTAATTCTTCGGGAGACTCAAAAGTTAGATTAACATCATTAATTCGATCGCCTTCTAAGCGTACCGCACCCCCTTGGATTTGTCTTCTTCCTTCTCCACTACTTTTACATAAACCACTAGCACTAAGAATGTAAAATATCTTGGCAGGAAATTCGACATCAGCGAGAGAATATTCGGGTACATTTTCGCTAGTAGTAGTATTTGCTTTAAGGACGATTTCTTCTGCGGTTTTTTGAGCTTTTAAGGCTGATTCTCTACCGTGATACTGAGAAACAATGTCGATCGCGAGTAATTTTTGGCACTCTCTAGGGTTGGCTGGTAACTTATCTAAATCTAAATCGGTTAACAGTTCAAAATAATCTTTTAGCAGGGCATCAGGAGTCTTTTCTAATTTAGAGTACATAGAGAGGGCATCTTCATTCATCCCTACATAGTTATCCAAAGATTTAGACATCTTCTGTACTCCATCAGTCCCTAATAAAATAGGCAACAATAAACCAAACTGAGTACGTTTACCAAAATGTCTCTGTAAATCTCTACCGACAGCAATATTAAACTTTTGGTCTGTTCCTCCCAATTCCACATCCGCTTCTAAGGCAACAGAATCATAACCTTGCATCAGAGGATAGAGAAACTCGTGGAGAAAAATGGGTTTTTCTTGACTGTAACGTTCGGCAAAACCTTCTTTAGCCAGCATTTGCCCTACGGTCATGGTAGCTAATAATTCTTGAATTTGAGCTAAATCTAGCTTACTCAACCATTCAGAGTTATAGCGAATTTCTAATCTACCTGGGGTATCAAAATCTAAAATAGGACGAAGTTGATCTAAATAAGTTTTGGCATTTTCTTTTACTTGTTCTGCGGTTAACTGAGTACGTACTTCCGATTTTCCTGTCGGATCGCCAATTTGTGCCGTAAAATCGCCAATAAGCACTATTGCTATATGACCAGCATCTTGAAATGCCCGTAATTTACGAAAAGCGATACTATGACCGAGATGAATATCTGTACCCGTGGGGTCTATACCTAACTTTACTCGCAAAGATCGATCGCTTTGTTTGATTCTTTGCACCAAGTTTTCTTCGGGACTATCCGAGTCAGATCGATCTGGGAAAATTTCACTCGTGCCTCTGTATAACCAGTCTAAATTGGGAGTTTGTTCGGACATGACCATTTAAATTTTTGCATCCAGAATATTAAGCTACCAAAGAATTAGCCCTAATTGTTAAAAGATGTATTTTAACAAAGCTCTAAGCTTTAAGCTTATGGCTTGTAGCTTGCTTTAGCACGGGGCGTAGCCTCTTTAAAAATTAGAATCGATCGAACAGATTTAATCTTATAAAATAGCTAACAGCTAAAAGTGAGGGCGACCCTGCGGAATTCATAATCCGCAAAGCGGTCAGACCCCGCGTCGCCGTCAGGCGCAAGGGAACGCTGACCAAGACAGGAACGCGCCCGAACCCGAAGGGCTAACAGCTAACAGCTTTTAAATAGAACGAGATTTAGCAATTCGCACACTCAATAAAATTACAGGAATAATGCCCACTAAAACGATCGCTAAAGCAGGGGCAGAAGCCTGGATTAATCTTTCATCAGAAGCGTATTGATAGACTCTAATAGCTAAGGTATCAAAATTAAAAGGACGAATAACTAAAGTAGCAGGTAATTCTTTCATCACATCTACAAATACTAGCATGGCAGCAGTTAGCAAACCCCCCCACATCATTGGTACATGAACTTTTACGAGAGTACTGGTAGTGCCATAACCAAGACTGCGGGATGCGTCGTCAAGATTGGGTGTTATTTTATTCAGACTCGATTCTACCGAACTCAAAGCTACTGCCAAAAACCGCACTAAATAAGCATAAATGAGGGTCAAAATTGTTCCAGATAGAAGTAACCCAGTAGAGATATTAAAATTAGAACGCATCCAGGCATCTACGGCATTATCAAAATTTCCTAAAGGAATGAGTGTACCTACAGCGATAACCGAACCAGGAAGAGCATAACCCATAGCTGCTACTCTCACAGAGGTTTTCATTGCCTTATTAGGTTGTAATCTCTGTCCGTAAGCCAAAATTAAAGCAATAATCATCGCAATAAAAGCTGTGGCGATCGCGCATAAAAAACTATGATTGGCTAAAGACCAAAAATCATCATCTAAAGTTTCACTCAAATTATTAAGGGTCATTTGCAGTAAATAACCCGATGGGATGAGAAAACCAAGGGCAATAGGTAAAAAACAAGCAAACCAAGCCAATATCCCTCTTAGCCATCCCAAATTATATTTAGGTAAATGTTGTCCTACATTCCCAGTTTGATAGTAACGAGATTGACTGCGAGACCATCTTTCTAGAACAATTAAGACCAGGATAAATAACATCAAAAATGCAGCGAGTTGGGCTGCTGCTGCCCTTTCTCCCATCCCCAACCAAGTGCGATAAATGCCTGTGGTGAAAGTATTAACGCCAAAATATTGTACCGTACCAAAATCATTTAAAGTTTCCATTAAAGCCAAAGCCAAACCAGCCATAATTGATGGTCTAGCTAGAGGTAATGCAGTAGTAAAAAAGCTACTCCAGGGATTACAACCAAGGGAACGACTGGCTTCTAAAGTACAAACAGACTGTTCGAGAAAAGCGAGTCTTGCTAGTAGATAAACATAGGGATATAAAACCAGCATCAGCATAACTACCGCACCCCACAAAGAGCGAATATCGGGAAACCAGTAATCTCGAACACTAGTCCAACCAAATATACTCCTCAGCCAAATTTGTACTGGCCCAAAATAATCCAGCATATCGGTGTAGGCGTAAGCAAGAAGATAGGCAGGGGCAGCTAAAGGTAGTAATAAAGACCATTCAAACCAACTACTACCCCAAAAACTACACATGGTAACAAGCCAAGCCGTACCTACACCAATAACACAAACCCCTAAGCCTACCCCTAGCATGAGCCAAAAAGAGTTAGAAACATAATCAACTAAAACTGTTTCCACTAAATGACTCCAGATATCTCCAGAGTCGGTAAAAACACTCTGAAACACAAAAATAATTGGTATGGAGATTATTACAGCGATCGCCACAGCCAACATTGTCCAGCTACTTACTTTTAACCACCGAAAGGTTGACTCGTTTTTATTTGCAGAAATTAAATTAGGTTTTAAATTGGTCATTAGTTATTAGTTATTTGTCATTAGTCCTTTTTGGTTTATTAGTTTTCTCTAAATCAATAAAGTTCTCGATCGACTCAATTAGCATCAAATATTACATAATTTATTTAGAATATTAGACTAAATTTTCTATATCTAAGTATTGCCTTTTGTCTCTAGGTCGGCGATCGCCAAATAACAAAGGAATTATCAAAATGGCTAAAGGATGGAAAAAATGTATTCTCTTGATGGTAACTACCCTGTCCCTCATAAGGGTAGGTTTTTTACTTTTGACTATTTATTTGTTTGGGGAATTGGGGAATTGGGGAATTGGGGAAGCACGGGAGTATTTTTTAGTCTCTTAAAGTATCAATAAATACATTTTCTTGATGATTTTGTACTTAATTAGAGTGCATACTCATCTCTTTGTTAAAAACCTACCCTTGTAAGCTACCCTGTCCACCCTTCGATCGCAAATAACATCTCGGTAGTGCAAATTATGGGGGGTGCGGTATTTGTGCCAGGCTATTTAGCCGTAACTCCCGATCCACCTTTTTCGACTAATGAGGTTGCTGAATTTAATATCTGGCTCGATCCTCTAGCAGCAGCAGAAGTATTTGCAGCAGGAGAAACGGGTTTAAAAATTCAACTTATGCCTTTAGATGCTACAGATAAGCTCGAATTTACCAGAGAAGATTATCGAGCCAGGCTCGATTTTGGTACACCAGAAAGTATTACTGCTGCGGAATTTCTCGATTTCTCTTTAGTAGTAGTCGAGAATGATGTTAATCCTAACCCCTTGTGGGATATGGTAGCTGCAATTAATTTGAGTGAACCAGATTTTTCAACAGAAGTACCTCTACATATTGAAATTAATGTAGATTCGCCTCCTGGGGAAAGTCAAGGGCAAACAGTTGCAGTTGAAGGATTACCGCCCAATGCTTTAGTTTCTCTCGATGCTAGTTTTGATAATCTTCCTTTTGATGCTAGTGAGTTATTTTCTTCTTTAACAGCAACATCTCAATCTGTACCAGAATCAAATTCTGTACTGGCATTCCTCATGACAGGGATATTTGGTATGACTATTAATATCCAAAATTAGTTACAGAAAAAAGGAAAGCAAGAAGACTCTTAAATTCGTTCTTATGTTAATTGTCGATCGGTCGATCGACTATAGCAATTTTAGACAACATTGCTACCTGCGCTCTGGTACAGCCATCCGTAATCCTAACCCGATTAAAACACTACCTGAAAACCATTTCATCAGATCGGCAATTCGGGGTTGTCTGGCTAATCGATCGCCTAATCCCCCTGCAAAATAACCGATCGCGCCGTAAATTAGTAAACAGAGAACTGTAAAAGAGAGTCCATACAATAACATCTGCAAAGGTACTTGACCTATTCGAGCATATATAAATTGAGGCAGAAACGCCATAAAAAATAAAATCCCTTTGGGATTGAGAATACTGGTAAAAACTCCTTGGAATACTATTTTGTTACGCTCTACAGTTTGACTTTCGTTATTTGTAGGAATAAAAGACTCTTTACTTAACAAAGTACGAATTCCTAGATAGATTAAGTAAACTGCGCCTGCATAACGAACAATTTCAAATGCTGTTGCGGAAGCTTGAAGTAATGCAGATAAGCCAAGTACGGCTAAAATAGTATGAAAGACATAACCAATACAAACCCCTACGGTAGATAAAAGCGCAACATTACGTCCCTGGGCAACACCACGAGTAGTCACATAAATAATATCTGGCCCTGGAGTACAAATCATCACAACCGCAGTGGTGAAGAATAAAACAATATTCGAGATTGGCATAATATAAACTTCTCTCTAAAATAAATCTATCTAGATAAATTTAGTATAATTTGCTCCTAAAGCAATCAATGCGTCTTTCTGTGCTTCTGTTAGACCCCTAACATCAGTAATATTCATGCCTTCATAAGGTCTTTTAGGGCGCAGCACCCTCAAGGTTTTTCCCGTTTCAAAATCCCAAAGACGAATCGTTCCATCCATACTACCACTAGCTAATGTCTGTCCATCTGGTGTTAAGGCGATCGCTCTGACTATAGAGTCATGACCTTTCAAGACGCGAATACATTGTGCGGTATCAACCTCCCAAATCCGAATGGTGGCATCAAAGCTGGAACTAATAATAATTTTTCCCTCTGGACTGAAGACCAAACCCATAACTAAGTCGGTATGCCCTTGAAAGGTTTGGATCAATTCGCCAGTGGAGATATCCCAAAGCTTGATTTGTTTATCATCACCTCCACTGACCAGTCTTTGACCATTGGGGTGAAATGCAACAGCCTTGATTTGGCTGGAGGGGTCTTGAATGCTAAGATAACATTCGCCCTTCTTAACATGCCAGAGTTTGATAGTTTGGTCGTTGCTGCCACTTGCCAGATATTGACCATCTGGGCTAAAAGCGACAGACCAAATCCAATCACTATGGGCTGAGATACATCGGAGATTTTCCCCTGTACCAACATCCCAGAAGCGGATAATACCATCTTGACCACCACTGGCTAAGATTTGCCCATTGGGACTGAACGCTATAATCCAAGCCCCACCCTGAGTATGACCTCGGAGGGTATTTTGGCATTGTCCAGTCCTGACATTCCAGAGTTTAATGGTTTCGTCATCACTACCACTGGCTAGTAATTGCCCATTGGAACTAAAAGCTACTGACGTGACCCAATTGTGGTGTCCTTTCAAAGTTGCGATCTGTTTCCCAGTATGAATATCCCAAAATCTGACTGTTTTATCTAAATTGCTGCTGGCGAGTAATTTTCCGTCGGGAGAAATAGCGATCGTCCAGAACGAATTGATATAGCCTTGCCAGGTTTTGAGGCATTCACCTGTATTCCCATCCCATAGCTTTAAGTTTTGATTATTATCTCCACTGGCAAGAATGTTTTTATGGGGGTCGAAGGCAACATCTTCTACACCAGTAATATGACCCTTCAACGTTTTCAGCAGCTTACCTGTTTGAGTTTCCCATAATTTTATGGTACGGTCGAAGCTACCACTAGCAATGATTTGACCATCTGCATTGAAGGCAGTCGAATTGACTTGTTTGGTATGTCCTTTCAGGGTATTCAGACATTTACCTGTATCAACATCCCAGAATTTTATGGTGTTGTCTGCGCTGCCACTGGCTAAGGTTTTGCCATCGGGATGAAAAGCAACGGAGCGAACCATATTTTCATGACCGTTTAGAATTCGGCAACATTCCCTTGTTTCAATGTTCCACAAGCGGATCGTGTTATCTTGTCCGCCACTGCCAAGGAGGTCGCCATGGGGGTGAAAGGCAAAAGAACGAACCCATCCACTGTGTCCTTCTAATATCTGACAGTTCCCAGTATCGATATTCCAGAGCCTAATAATATTAATATTGTCACTTCCCCCACTCGCCAGCGTTTGACCATCGGGACTGAAAGCAACAGTCCAGAGCCGTAGTTGGCTGCCACCTACCAACGTTTTTAAGCATTTGCCAGTATGGGTATCCCATAGTTTTACAGTATTATCCATACTGCTACTAGCCAGCAAGTTACCATCGGGGCTAAACGCCACGGATATAACCCATTGGTTTTTACCATGACCTCTCAGAAGTAAATAGGGTTGTTCATCTTGGATACGAAATAGTCGAATATAACCATAGGAATCTCCAATGGCTAGTACTTTTCCATCGGGACTAAAGGCGAGGGAGTGAACAGAACCAAAGTCTTGAGTAAAGCTAGACTTGGCAAACTCACAGGCGGTAAAATTAACATGATGCAATTCTATGCCTTGCAGATCGGCTTGCCAAATTACTAGGTGAGAAAAATCATAGCCACTCACGTCGATATCGCCATAGCGTATTAGATTCAGAAGATTTCCTGCTGCGTAGCTTGGGAGGTTTGGATGGGATTGCTTTAAACTCGAAAGTATCTGGGATAGCCGATTTTCTAAGCAATTTTGCTTTTCTAACCCTAAAAGCAAGATTAGCTGTTCAATTATTGGATTAAGAATGATACGGATTTGGCTATTTCTTACATAATCTTTCGCAGATGCTTTGATGAGAGCATGGCTATTAAACAATCGTAGTTTATTCGTATTTATTTCTTCACAAATTTGTTCGATTAAGCGATCGCTCATATATTCCATCAGTACGGGCTGTAATGTAAAGCGATCGCCACTTTTCTCTAGAGGTATCTGTCTCTCTAAAGTATCTAAGGTTTCTGGAAGATGTTTTTTTTCCCATGGCAAGAGAATATCTTCCCTTAATTCGGCGATCGATACGAGTTCTCGGTTTATTGCCAGCCAATACATGACTGTTTTTTCAGCTTCAGAAAGACGCTCGAAATGCCAATCTAGTAAATCGCGGATTTTACCAAATACTCTTAAATTGTGTTGCAATAATTGAGAGATATTACCATCAAATCGCCTCAAAATATGCCTAGCAGCAACTTCTAACGCCAGGGGATTACCATTGTAGAAATCAATTAGAGTTTCCCAATCTTCATCCGAACCGTGAAAATTAGCATTATAGGCATAACCAAGATCGTGGAAGATTTCCTGTCCAGCAGCACGATCGACTCCACCTAGCATAAGCGATCGCACTAACCGAATGCCTTCCATCTCTTCAAGATCTTTCGGCTTGACACGGCTGGTTAACAACAGGCAACTTTGATGTTCGGTTTCCCCTATCCGCCTAAAGAGTTCTCCATAGCCTTCATAACCCACACGATAAGTTCCCGCACCCTCGCCACTGTGTAGAATCGACTCAACATTATCTAAAATTAGCAAACAGCGATGTTTTCTTAAATATTTTAGTAGTTGAGTAACTAAGTCATCTGAGGTTTTAGCCCAATGTTTTTCCCGATTGTCAGATACAAATTCAATTAACTCTGTCAAAATAGTTTCAGGAGATGGTGAATTCAGTAGCCCTCGCCAGATTAGGTACTCAAACTCACCTCTCACTTGACGGGCGAGTTGTAAAGACAGATCTGTTTTGCCAATACCGCCTCTAACCAAGCGAGTTTTGCCGATACCTGCAAGTCCTACGATAGTAATAAGTCGGCATTTTTCCTTAAGTATCCAATACTGTAGAGTTGTTAGTTCTTGTTCTCGTCCATGAAAAATTGGTACATCTGGGGCTTCGCCCCAATCTTCTCGTAAACCATTAACAGATTCGGTAACATCATCGGGATCGACTCCCAGAACCTGGCAAAAGGCGATAAAGCTGCGATCGCGAATGACAGTTCCCCGTAAAAATCGCTCCCAAGTTTGCCGACTGCAACCATAGGCATAAGGCCCTGACTCGTGCCAGTTGCCAGAAGGTTCGAGAATTTTACTGGCTTCTACTAGCCAGCGATCGTCGCTTATTGTCCAGCCTTTTTGGGCAATAGCTCGTTTGAGTTGAGTTAATCCATACTCCGAAGCCTTAATAGAAACCATTGCCACACTTGATGTAAATTGTCAACTATCACTCACCTATCAGTTTAGTATAGGCACAACTGATACTAGAGAAAAATATGTAA
Source organism: Xenococcaceae cyanobacterium (assembly GCA_051439545.1). Lineage (GTDB taxonomy): Bacteria > Cyanobacteriota > Cyanobacteriia > Cyanobacteriales > Xenococcaceae > JASJDJ01. The sequence goes on from JBFRWK010000039.1 coordinate 14,500, forward strand.
ATTTGTAATATGAATGTTGAGTGTATAGTTCACTATTAAAAGTTCGAGAGGTTCTAGAAAAAATGAATATATTGCCGAGAATTAAGTATTTTAAGAAATCAAACAATAATTTGAGTTTGATTATTTCATCAATTCTATTTACTTTTTTGCTAACATCGGTAGCAACAGCTAATGTCGCTCCTGCTGTCTTATTCCAACCTCCATCAGAAGAAGAACAGCCAGAATCTACAGAGGGTGCAGCTTCATACCACCGTCAGCAGTACGAGCGAGACTTTTTTGGCTCTTATTCTCGATAGAAGAGAAATGACCAAAGACAATTAGCGAAAATCACTATCACAATTCTAAGAGACTTAGAGACTGTTTATAAAACAAAGATTAAATTCTTGAGGACTTGGAGACTTGGGGAGAAAACTAAGGAACTTCGGAACTGTCTTAAGGTTTACTTTGTCAACAGTCTCTTACTATATTTTTTACTTTTCTCCTAATGCTGTCAGAGCAGTTTTTACTAATTGCTGAAAATAAGGCTTAGTAACATCAATTTTTTGAGCATCATTTCTATTTGTACCTAGCAAACCTTCTTGACTACCAGGACAAACTGCCAAAACTTTTCCCCGCTCGTTTCTAATTCTTAGTTCATTAATCTTAAAAGATAAGCTGCAAGCATAGGTACGCCCCTGATAGTTAAATGTTGCTTTTTTACTATTATTTTTTTTGCCATTGGTATTAGCTTGAGTAATTTGACTGGGTCTTACTCCTACTATTTCTAGTTCTATATTAGTTGTATCCTGCCAATTATTTTCTCTGAGTTTGTAAGCAATGTCGAGATAATTGGGTAAAGGAAAATATTCTTTCCATCGCCAGGCGATCGCTCTTATTTCTGTACCTGAGGTATCTTCTACTAAAGTTAATTTAAGATGAGCTTTTCCCACTATTTGTTGTTCTTTTATCCTGACGTTGGGAGTCCAGAAAACAGGAAAATCATTTCCTATCCCCCAAGGTTGAAGACTATCTATTTGGTCATAAAGATTAGTATTTAATTGATTTAAACTAGCTTGAGCGTCAATTTTAATTAAAGGTTTGAGATGTTTAATTTCTAAACATTGATGAGCAAAGGTACTCAATCTTTCTTGAAAAGCTGTTAAATTATTAGCAGGTAAACCAAAGCCTCCCGCTGCTTTATGTCCGCCAAATTTTCCTAATAGATCTCGACAAAATTCTAGAGCATCAAAAATATTAAACTCTTCAATGCCTCTAGCCGAACCACGAATTTTACTGTTATCTTCTTCTTCATAAGTACCAATAAAAACAGGAACGCCATAACGTTCGACTAAACGGGAGGCTACAATACCAATTACACCATGATGCCAACCTGCTTTAACTACTACTAAAACTCTTTCCTCTTGCCATTTTATCGGTGTATTATTTACTAAGGCGATCGCTTCAGTTTCGATTTGTTCGCATAGTTGTTGACGGCGACGATTAATTTGTTCGCATTGCATCGCCCTTTCTAAAGCTAATTCTGGATCGTCTGTCGTTAAAAGTTCGATTACAGTTTGGGGATCGCCAATACGTCCGATCGCATTAATTCTAGGGCCTAGTTTAAAACCAATATCATCGGGTTGTAATTGTTTTTGTTCATCCTTTACTCCCGCTACCTGCATCAACGCTTGTACTCCTTCTAGTTGGGAGTTGGGTAACTGGCGTAAACCCCTTTTTAACCAACGACGATTTACTCCTACTAGGGGGGCGAGATCGGCAATTGTACCTAAAGTAAATAGTTCTAATAATTGAGTAGTGAGTCCTTTGAGTTTTTTTAGTTTTTGTGCCGTGGCGATCGCTAAAATATAAGCAACTCCTACTCCTGCTAATCCCCTGTAAGGTGAAGTTTCTGGTAATAGCTTGGGATTGAGAATGGCATCGGCAGGAGGTAATTGAGGCGGTATATCGTGATGATCGGTAATAATTACACTCAGTCCTAACTCTACGGCTAGTAAAATCGGTTCGTAGGCAGAAATACCATTATCAACTGTAAGAATTAAACCCACTCCCGTAGCAGCAAATTCTTCCACAATACGAGTATTAATGCCATAACCATCTTTCATCCGACTGGGAATAGCATAGTCTACATCTGCGCCCAAATGTTTTAATGCCCGCAATAGTAAAGCAGTACTAGTCATACCATCTGCATCGTAATCCCCACAGATAGCAATCTTCTCTTCAGAGGCGATCGCCTCTGCTAACAACTCTACACTAGTAGCTAAATCGGGAAATTCTTCTATAGGCGAAGGTAAAGCCTCAGATTCTGGTTCGATATAAACCCGTGCCAAGTCTGCCGTATCGATACCGCGATTGAGTATTACTTGTGCCACTAAGCGATCGAAACCCGTACTGACAGTTAATTCTGATACTTTTTCTGGCTGTACTTCTGCAATTTGCCATCTTTGATTCGGTAGCCGAGACTGGTATTCGCTCATTCAATTTTTCAGTAAAAGGCGAATAACTATTTTACTGTAATTACTGTGAGAAAAAATCCGACATCAGTTCATCTGGGGTAACTGGTTGACATTTACCTTGAGCAAATTCTCGTTCTGATTCGCGAACATCTTTAATTAAATCAGATCGTTTTTGTTCTCTGAGGCGATTTTGTAAAATCCTGATTAGGTCTTCTCTTTCTTCAAGAGGAAGTTGTTCGGCTGCTTCTAAAATATCTCCAAAACTTATTTGTGTCATGATTACGTTGTTAGTTGTGTTAATTTAGTGAAATTATAGTTCAGTCTACAATTGAGCGTCTGAATCTCTTTAAGTTACTAAAGATCGCCTTTGTCTTATCTACCTATTTTTAGTCGATCGAGCTTTGCCTAGCACTGAGCCTTGGATTGACGTTTTTTCGGGAGTTCAGCTAAAAAAATCAATAAAATCAATTAAATATCAATCTCTTTATATTTGTTAATAATTTAGAGATATATAACCTCGCGATCGCCAAGAAAATAAAAAAAACCAAGCTTAGATAACAACTGTTATGATGATTGGTTAATCTTCTTTACTGCAACTCCTGAACTTCCGAACTTCTTTCCTGCCAGTCTTTACCAACTTGAATTGTAATATCAGAATCTAGTACCCCTGTACTTTCGACTAAAACCTCTCCTACACCTAGAGCAGCCCTAATAATGGCAGCAGCGCGTTCATCTCCGCCTTGAGCCACAATTTTGGTTACTTCCAAAGGTTCAGACCAATCCCTACTCACATATATACTCCTGTATCCAGCTTCCCTTAAAGAAGAAACCATTTTTTGGACTGATTCGGATTCTTCTAAGCTATTTTGAATAGCAATTTTGATATTGCGATAATCTTGTTGGGGAGGACTAGAATAAGACCATTGTTCTGTCGATCGATCTCCAGAGAAAGAAGAAGATTTTGTTCTGTTACTATTTCTAGTAATTTGAGAACTATCTGTACTGGCAATTTTTTCTTCAGGAATTACATCAAAATGCTGTGCCATTACTTCTTCGATTCGTCTATCATCGGGCAGCCAATAACTAACTTCTGTTTTACCATCTCCACTGAAATTTCCAGGCAGCATGATCATTTGCACGTTACTTCTTTCAGTTTTTGCAGCGAAACCACCTACCGCCATCAATTCTTTAATTGTCAAATCTGTATCGAGATGAGATTGGATCACCGAAAGGATTTGGGGTACTTTTAAGATAGTAGTAGGTTTAAGAGCTTGCTCGACTACCGAACGCATCAACATTTGCTGTCTTTGAATCCGAGAAATATCGCCATAAGCATCGTAGCGATAACGCAGAAACTGTACTGCCTTATTTCCGTCTAGATGTTGTCTACCTTTTTTCAGATCGATGTAGAGATGTTGGCTAAAGTCATTATATTTCATGTCCTTAGGCACATTAACTGTAACCCCACCGATAGCATCGATTAGTTTTTCCACACCTTGAATATTGAGGCGGACGTACTTATCGATTTTAACGCCTCCTAAAAGCTCGTTAATTGCTTCTGTTGCTAATGCTGGCCCTCCATATTCATTGGCACTGTTCACTTTTTGAACTCCATGCTCTTCTAAATATACACGGGTATCGCGGGGAATAGAAAGTATCGTAAGCTTCTCAGAGAGCGGATCGAAGCGGATCAGCAGCATTGTATCACTTAGCCCTTCAAAGGAATTAACCAAAGCATGATAGCCTACATCTTCTGTTGGTGGTTCTTTTAAATCTGAAGTTAGAACCTTAATTCCTAGCACTAAAATATTAACTGGGCGAGATAATTCTGGTATTTTTAGAGAGTCTTGGGCAACAATTTCTTCTTGATTAAAAACCGCTCTTTCTTCTGGAGTTAATTGTGCTTGTTGCAAAGGAGAAGATTCAGACAGAATAACTGCTAGTAATGCACCCGCGACAGCAGAAATTACAGATATTCCTGCTAATGCCACTCCCAAAAAAACTGGATTAAGACGATGAGATTTTTTCCGTTGATAACGAGCTTTAGATGGATATTTTTTTCCAGAAGGATTAGGTTGATAAACTTTTCTTGCTGACACGGGTGTCCTCACACTGGCTAAGTAGATATTATTACTAAGAAAGATTTCTCAGTATATACCCATACAATAAATTGGCTCAATTTTAGCAGGATTGGCAGATTTTTGTAGACCAACTGTCTATGTAAAGATAAATAAACAAGGAAAAATAAAAAAGATTGCAAGACTATTGTGTCTGCGCTGACCGTTTATATAGGATTCAAATAATTCAGTTAAATTAACTAGTCACCGTTACACCGCCGTAAAACGACGGTGCCTGCGGTGACCGCATTCCGCGGTCACCGTTACACCGCCGTAAAACGACGGTGCCTGCGGTGACCGCATTCCGCGGTCAAAATTTCTTCCTGATTTTAGCCTGTTCCTACTTAAATGGCATCAGCTAAGCAAAAACTTTACAGAAGTCAGCACTCGCAATCTACAAGATTTTGTTAAGTATAGAGAATTTACTTGGTTTATTTTCTTTCTATTTTGTAATTTGCCAACAATCGATGTTCGTTATTAGGGGAAATTTCAACGATATCTTTAGCTGCATTTACAGTTTCTACACAAATAAATCTTTGATAATCGCTATCTTCTAAATCGGCAGCTTTAGCAGAAAGCTCGCTCCAAGGATTCCAGACTACGGCAGTTTTATTCCCTTCGGAGGTAATTTCGATCGCTCGCTTGAAAGAGGCATCTTCAATAACTAATTTGTTTGGTACATTCGTGTAAATGCGATCGACTTCTTCGGTTATGGTAATTACACCTGTTTGTTTTTTCCCTTGAAAATTATCCACTTTATCGAGATATTCAGTATCTTCTAGACCCAAAACCTTAACCTGAGAGATCTCCCCTACTTTAAAATAGGGATGAAACGCCTGAGTAATCGTAAAGGGTTGCTCTCCCGTGTTACGAGTAATTAGTTCTAAAGTAAGTCGATCGCCAACAGTAATGATGAGGCTAAGATTAAAAGAATTAGGCCAAATTTTGCGTGTTTGCTCCGTATCTACTAATCCCAATCTCACTCGTGTTTCCTTACCTGGGGTTATTTCTGTACCTAAAACAGTCCAAAGTTGATTACGGGCAAATCCATGACTAGAACGACCATTATCTTCTGGATCTGCACCAAACCAAGGCCAACAAAGAGGAATACCACCTTTAATCGCTTTTCCTGCTTGATAATAGGCTTTTTCGCTCAAAAACATTAAGTCTTCGGCTTCGGTAACGGGTTGAAAAGACAATACTTGACCACCATAAACAGAAATTAAAGCTTTAGCCATGGTGTTATTAATTTCGATGAAAGGAAAACCGCCTTTTCCTTCCACAAACTTGAGTTGTCCGGCAATGCCGTAATCGGTATTTAATTGCTCGATGCTCATTTAGAATATTTATCTAATCGGTTTTCTCTAACTTAAATAATCTTACTTTTATTTTTACTGTGAACGAGCAAATTACTCAGCCTTTTATCAAACTCGATCGATTTCTCAAATGGCAAGGCATCGTCCAAACTGGTGGTGAAGCGAAATTAAGAATTCAAGCTGGAGAAGTTTGGGTAAATGGGGAAATAGAAACCAGAAGAGGCAGAAAACTAATCGAAGGCGATCGCGTCAAAATAGAAGGGATGATTTACGAAGTAAAATTGCAGTAAGCTAAGCGTTGCTGCCTAAGACATCGAGATTATTGTTAAAATTAGACGTTGAAAATAAAGAGAAGAGAGTACAATGAGCCTATTTAAGCAAATATTAAGTGCGATCGATAGTCCTGAATTGGAGGCAAATCCCGATCGGCTAAATAGTATTCTCGGCATGGTGCAGCAACTGAGTAGTAGCAACAGTAATAATGCTAACTACAACGATCTCCAATCGGCTATGTCGATCGTCGGTAATTTTACTCGTTCTGCTCTCCAAGAAAAAAGAAGGCAACAAGGCACAAACCAAGTACAACAAATTATCAATCAATTTGCGGGTACTCAAGCTAGTCCTTTAGCGGTACAAACTCTTTTCAATAATGCCCAGATCCAAAATACGATCGCCACCATTAGCCAAAAAACAGGCTTAAACCAGCAAACTGTTAATAGTCTTTTACCCCTACTCGTGCCTTTAGTGCTAAATTTCCTCAAAACTGGTAATAATCCTCATAATACTCAAGCTGCTAATCCCGTTCTCAATAATTTTTTAGATGCTGATGGAGATGGAGATGTAGATATAGCAGATGCAATGAATATGGTATCTCGTTATCTAGGAAAGTAGTTTAAAAATACTAATTATGGCAGTTACTATCCAAAAGTTAGTTAAGTGGAAACAGGAAAATCGCTCGATTATTGCTCTGACTGCCTGGGATTATAGTTTGGCTCATGTTTTAGATGAAGCAGGAGTAGACATAATTCTGGTGGGGGACTCTTTGGCTATGGTAGCTTTAGGTCATTCTACAACTTTGCCCGTTACTCTCGATGACATGATTCATCATGCTGCTGCTGTCTGTCGCGGTGTCAAACAAGCTTTAGTACTATGCGATCTGCCTTTTTTAAGTTATCAAGAGAGTATTTCTCAAGCAATTCATTCGGCAGGAAGAATTTTAAAAGAAACCGAAGTTTCGGCAATTAAAGTCGAAGGGGGTTATCCTCGTATGGTAGAAACTGTAGCTGCCCTGACAGATGTAGGAATTCCAACCATGGGACATATCGGCTTAACACCTCAATCCGTACGCCGTCTCGGTTTTAAACAACAAGGTAAAACTACAGAAGAAGCTAATCGTATTTTAGCCGAAGCGATCGCCCTAGCTGATGCAGGAGCATTTGCTTTACTCTTAGAGCATATTCCCTCAGATTTAGCTGCTACTATTACTTCTAAAGTATCTATTCCTACTATTGGTATTGGTGCAGGTAGACATTGTGATGGACAAGTATTGGTCACTACAGATTTACTCGGCTTATCGGTTAAACAACCACCTTTTGCTAAATCCTATGTCAATTTAAGAGCAATGATTACCGATGCAGTTCGAGAATTTACTAAAGAAGTACAAGAGCATCAGTTTCCTAGTTAAGGCTAAATTTGATTGGCGAGTTTATAGATCTCGGCTAGCTTATAAATAAAATAGATCGATTAATTAGGTAAGAGACAGTTATCGCGCGATCGCAGGAGCTAAATACGACACGAGATCGCACTCAGCAACCAGATCTATTTCCATAATAGAAGCAGTAGCTAAAAAATTTTTGTTTTACTAGAAACAAACTAAACAGATTTATCTAGCTACTGGCTAAATGAGATTAATTAAGAATATTAATGCTGGAATTAATATTGATTTGTATTGGAACTTTTTTCCTAGGAGCATTGAGTGGGAAATTATTAGCAGTCAGAGGAATAACCGCAGATAATGCTTTAGAAAACCATCAAAAACCCTTAATTTGGATTATTGTGGGGCTTGGTTTGGTTATAGCTATATTACTAATTATCGATAACTTTAATCTTGCAGGATTACTTCCTAAAATTTTTCCCTCGATAATTTTAATATATTTTGCTGGTTACTTACATCATCTTATTATTGGTTTTGGCTTTTTTACTTTCGGACTATTATTATTATTAGAATTATCGGGTAAGCGTTCTCGTCAAAGAATGTTTCAACTAATTATCTCTTTAGGGGCGATCGCTTGTGCTTTAAGTATTTTATTTGTCTTTCTTCGTCCTGTAAATCATCTTCTTGGTGCTGCCAAAATTATCGATGATGTTGTTTGGCAAACTACTGCTTATACTTGCGCTCCTTCGAGTATTGCTACTTTAGGTCGCCATAGCAAAATTAATCCTAATTCAACGGAAAAAGAAGTAGTAAAACTAACTAAAACTAATCGTTTCGGGACAACTACTCTAGCAGAAATAAGAGCTATGGAAAAATTAGCATTAAACCCAGAATATAGACATAATTTAGACTTAAATGATTTACTAGAATTAAATAAGTTAGCTTTACTTCATGTTAAAGAAGTAAATCCAAAAAATGGCAACAAGTTTTCTCATGCTGTTGCCTTATTATTAATCGATCCTACAGAAAAAGTAGTAATTATTGGCAATCCTCTCTATGGCATCCAAATTAAAACTTTTGCTTCTATGGACGATTATTGGTTAGGAGAAGCAATCTTAGTTAATGGGTAATTAGGGCTTGCCAAACAACTTGAGGAAAGAAGATATAACCTCTAAAAAAGCTATTAGCTATTAGCTATTAGCCCTTCGGGTTCGGGCGGTCAACATTTGCGGGAAACCCACAAATTACGCCCTCACTATCAGCTTTTTTTCAATTTCTATCTTTCTGCTTCCAAGATACGGGAAAAATAAAAACGAGTACTAGTCATTCCTGTTCGCTTAATTTTAAAACCATTATTTTCTAAAATGTTAATAATATCGGTTTCTTTATGTTGATAAGCGCGAGTTGTTTTAGAAGGGCCAGGAAAAAATTCACCAATTTTTTTCAGCATAGACAGAAGCAAAGTTTTAGGTGCAAAACTAAGAATAAGACGAGACTCTGCCATAGATGCAAGATGAGAGATCATTTTAGCTGCATCTTCTTGGGGATAGTGAATCAACACATCCAAACAAATAACTGTATGATAATTTCCCCCTAAAGCTTCTAAATCTTGGACGGCAAAAGAAATATTATGATTATTTCCTAACATTGCTTTGGCTCTTGTATCTGCTTCTACCACCATTTTTTCGGAGATATCGCTAGCGTGTACTACTGCTGCCATTTCCGCTAAGGGGATACTCAGACTCCCAACGCCACAACCAGCATCACAGATCGAAATTTGGCTGAGGTTATCATCGGCTTTTAACCAACCAATTACAGTATCGATCGTTTGCTGATGACCTACACGGATATCTTTTTGAACCTTGTTGACCTCCCCATCTCCGTATATTCTCCGCCATCGATCGAACCCTGTAGCATTGAAATAATCTCTAACAATTGTTTTATCATCCAGCACTTTCATTATTATCTTTAGTTATCTAAATCTTTCACCGCCAAAGTATTTTAGCTTGCTAAGCTAGTTTTATGGCGGATTTTATCAAAGTAAATTTAAAAAAATGCCAGCGAGGCGATCGCTGGCGACTTAAATTGTTGTTGTTGTTATATAATCCTGGGGAAATCTTAGCTGCGTGTTCCCAAACTTGGCAACTATTTTGGTTCCTCAATAAGAATTGTAACAGAAGATACGCTTATATTGTTAAAAAGTTTTAAAGATTTGCTCCTATTTTATTTAGGCATTGTAAATATGTTGTTTGGCTAGTTGCGGACGACCCCAAATAACTCGCTCTTTTTTATAAATAGCCATGCCTGGTTTTGCCCCTTTGGGTTTGTAAACATTTTTAGGTTCTGTATAAATCACTGGAACTAGATCGCTTTGTCTGGCTTGACTATAATAAGCTGCAAAATCGGCAGCAAATTGCAAATCTTTAGTGTCTGGAATAGCACCAGGTTCTAAGCGTAATAATAAATGGCTACCAGGAATTTCTTGAGTGTGAAACCACAAATCGTAATCTCCTGCGGTACGAAAAGTTAAGCGATCGTTTTGACGATTATTCCGACCGATCCATAATTCAAACCCTGAGGGAGTTTTGTAACAATAAGGTTTAGAATCGCTATCTGTTTTGGTTTGAGTGGAGCGATCGCTCTTGAGATAATTTTGTTGGATTAATTCTTCACGAATTTCTTCTAGAGCTTCTAAATCTTCAGATTGCTCATAAGTTTCTAATTGACTGAGGCTCGATCGAACTTGCTCTAAATAATTAATTTCTAAATTTGCTTCTTTTAATAAAGGCTTAACCGCATCTTTAGCTCGTTTTAGCTTTTGATGGGTTTTATAGAGAACTTGAGCATTTTGTACCCCATTTTTTTCAGGATTTAGTTTAATTTTAATCGGCTTGCCTGTCTCAAAGTCGGACAAAGTAATTGATGTCATTCCTGGTTTTAATTCAGGCAAATGTGCCATCAGTAAATCTGCTTGTTGCCGATATGCTTCTGCTTCTGCCGATTGATTTAATCTTTGTTGAAAAGTATCTGCTTTTTGAGATATTTTTTTGAGCAAATTATTCACTTTTTGCATCAGTTGATGCTGAAGTTGCTTAAATATTTGTTGGTTAAATTCTCTGGTGTAATAACTATCTAATAATTCTTGAACGCTAGTGACAGATTGAATTTTATTCCAGCCCAAAACTGTATAGCCTTTTGTTTGCCAGCCCGCTCGAAAATTTTTGGTTTTTAAAATATTAAGCCATTCTTGCCAATACTTAAATAAAGATTGCCAATCTGCTAAGGATAGTTCTTCTGTGGATTTTTCTGGATTAAGTTTAGCAGCTTCAATTATTTCTACCGCAATACTAGGACTCAAACCCTGATAACTATTAAGTAATTGACGTTTTAACCCTCCAGGAATCAGACTAACTCTTTCCTGCCAATGAGTAAAAGATTCTTCTAATTTTGGTAAAGTACCTACTAATGGCGGTGGAAGTTGGTATGCTTGTCCTGTTTGGATAGGGCGAAGTCTTGATTGATGGGAGCTAACTTGATGAGCAGCCGTAATCACTTGTAGATCGGCATCAGTAAGGATAACATTACTATATTTTCCCATAATCTCCACGTAGATATGCCATAATGGATTTTCCCCTGGTCTTCGGGCAAATTGTAGATCGATTACTCTTTCCCAAGGAGCAATTAACTCACTAGCAGTTAAAGCCAATCCTTTTATTTGATGTCGTAATTGATCGCTGAAAGTAAAAGTATCGGGAGTACGAGGAGGAGGGTTGCCCAGACAAACTCTAGCTGCTTGAGGATGCCAACAAATAGTTAACCAACCCTTTTGGGTCATAGTTCGTAATAAGAGAAAAAGAGTATAGCGATCGCGCTGATACACTTGTTCGAGACGAGCGGGTATCCAAGAGTGGGTAATTTCACTATTGGCAGCAATTAGAGTAGTATAATCAACTGACTGCATAAAATTAAACTAATAATCTTAACTATATAGAGAAAGGATTATTGTTAATTTTATCTAGGTTGAATAATGAATGGGAATTATAAGGAAAAGATGATGAAAAAGTAAAAAATACTAAAATATCATTACTTATCTCGTTTTAATGCTTGTAAAGCTGAATCTTTATTTATACCATTAGGATTGTGTTTTTCTATCAGTCTCTAGGACATCTTAAACATCCAAAAAATCATGGATATACAATTAATTAATATAGGTTTTGGTAACATTGTCTCGGCTAACCGAATTATCGCTATTGTCAGTCCAGAATCTGCCCCGATTAAGCGGATTATTACCGATTCTCGTGAGCGAGGACAGCTAATAGATGCTACCTATGGTCGCCGTACTCGTGCAGTGATTATTACTGATTCTAGTCATATCGTCTTATCAGCAATTCAACCAGAAACTATCGCTCATCGGTTTGTTGGCAATAAGGAAACAAGCTTAACCAACTAAGATCGAATAAATAGTTTAATTGCAATCTTAATGTCAACAGGAAAACTGATTGTCATAACTGGACCTAGCGGTGTGGGTAAGGGTACGATTGTACGCTCTCTCCTCGCTAGTTATCCGCAACTATCACTCTCAATCTCTGCTACCACCAGAAAACCTCGCCCAGGGGAAATAGATGGCAGGGATTATTACTTTGTCGATCGAGCAGAATTTGCAACAATGATTGAAGCGGACAAACTCCTCGAATGGGCAGAATATGCAGGTAATTACTATGGCACTCCCAAAGAGGGGGTAGAAGTAGCTCTAAATTTGGGTAAATTGATTCTCTTGGAAATTGAATTAATAGGTGCAAGAAAAATTAAACAAATTTTTCCTTCTGCTCTGCGCTTATTTATTCTGCCTCCTTCCCTCGCAGAATTAGAAACAAGATTGCGTCGCCGAGGTAAAGACTCAGAAGAAGCAATCCTTCAACGTTTAGCTAGGGCAAAAATGGAGATATCCGCCAGTAACGAATTTAATCATTGCCTTGTCAATGATGATTTAGCTCAAACAATCGAGAAAGTAGCAGAATTGATTTTTACTAACAAAGACTAGGAGACTTAGACTTATTTTGGCTCTAGATTTCTACTCTTATCTAAAGCAAGCTTGATTACAGACGCTAAAATGAACGATAAATTGATATTTGGCATTATTGTTGTATTTTGCTAATATTTAAAACAATTTGTGCTATTTCCAGAAAATTTAATCTAATCTTTGAGATAACCATTGGGGATGTCTCGATTTTGCCACATTTTTTAGATTAACTATACTTAAAACAACCAATACAAAAATCCGAGCAAGGTGCTTTTTTAAAGACAAAGTTAAATCGATCTCTCAGGTTTTCGACAAAATCGCCGAAAACTACTGTGGTAACTACCTCATCTTTTAACTTTGTTTTTGTATCATGTCTTATGAAGCATTCTCAAGTCGATTTTTTGACAAATAATATTCAAAAGAAAGGGGTTACAATGAAGTATAGTTGGTCTATTTTCACCAAAACAGCACTAACGTTAACGGTACTATCTGGTGTTACACCCGTTAATGCTGAATCAATGGAAGCAGATATCTATTTAGATGCTTTGGATGCAGATGGACATTTATCTATTTTAGAGATATCTGCTTCAGAAACTGAAGTTGCTAGCTCTGCTACAGAAGCTCAAGCAGTAAAAGCAATAGAACCTAAGGCTGAGAAAGCTAAAGCCGAGATGGTTGCAAAAACGGAAAAAGTAGCAGCAAAAGTAAACAGTGAATATTCAGCTGCAAAAGTAGCAGAAAAACTCAAAAGCAAATATCCCTCTGTAAAAGAAGCTTATGCAAAAAGCCATGATAGTAAAGCTGATGTTGTATTAGCTGCTGCACCAAAAACAGAAGCAGATGCCCACGGCAAAGATCCTGGTTATAGCAAAGATAGTGCAGATAAAGGTTTTTTAACTAAAGGTACTACAGAAATAGAATTTACTTTTGCTATTTTGGTGATCGTTATTGGTTTAATTGCTTCTGAAAGATTTCAGAGAGCAAAAGAAGAACAAATGCAAGCCATCACTGAAACTAACAATAATGAGTTTCACTCTTCAGAAGATAGTTAAGTAAAAATCCGCTCTAGGCAACTTGAATTTAGATGGCAGACTACTAAATAACCAAGACTCGATCGAGTCAAATACAACTTATTAACTTTTTAATCAACGGGATAAATAGGATATCCCAAATTTTAATAAAAACTAGGTACATGAGTAACATGAAGTAATTGTTATACATGATACTCATGCCTTTTTATTGCTAAAAATAACATCTATTTCTTTTCTAATTATCAACTACTTTGACCTGAGACAATTATTATTATGAAAAATTTATCTATGGAAACTCCTCGTACTCAAAGAACTACTAGACGAGGTTCTACAGGCACTATTTTTAACAGAAAAAGAATAATTACCAACCTAGATAACGTTCAAGACGCTCTTGTCTGTCTTCTCTGTATTGGGTTGTTAATTGTTATGGTATTATTACTATTTAACTTATTTACCTCTTTACAAGTACAACCAGATTTCAAGAAAACAATTTCTGATATGCTGTTTTTGTTAATTTTGGTTGAGTTATTCCGACTAATGATGGTTTATTTAGAAGGTCATCATATTTCGATCGGAGTGGCAGTAGAAGTAACGCTCGTTTCCGTCTTGAGGGAGGTCATTGTTGAGGGAATAATTCATCTAAGCTGGATTCAAATTGCTGGAGTCTGCGCCTTTATTGTATCTGTGAGTTTACTCTTATATGTAGAAGCTATAGTCAAAGCTAAACAAGCGGAACATCCAGAACTGGATGGAGGACATGGTCATTAAATTAACTAAGTATAAATTTTAAAATTTTATCTTTATCTGTTCTGTAAATAGTAAGAGTCTGGTTAGTCCTGCTCTTACTATTTTTTTATAGGATGGTTATAATTACTACTTAAATGCAAATGCAATCTATGACTCAAATCAGAAAAATAATTGGTACTGGAGTTCCTGTTATTGGTAATGACATTGATACAGATAGAATTATTCCTGCTAGATTTCTGCGTTGCGTTACTTTTGATGGTTTGGGAGAACAAGCCTTTGCTGACGATCGCGCTCAATCTCAAGGAAAACATCCCTTCGATCTATCCCAATATCAAAATGCCAAGATCTTAGTTGTGAATAATAATTTTGGTTGTGGTTCTTCGAGAGAACACGCACCTCAAGCTTTAGCCAGATGGGGAATTAAAGCAATTATTGGTGAAAGCTTTGCCGAAATCTTTTTTGGTAATTGTGTAGCTATTGGCTTGCCTTGTGTTACTACTGACAAACAAACAATAGAAAAGCTGCAAGACTCGATTGCTAATAATCCTCAAACCACTATAACTGTCGATCTAGAAGCTATGAAAATTAGCTGCGATCGCTCTTTAGATAGCAACTGTGTCGATCGCTTCACTCATAATATTATGATGGAGCAAGGTTCAAGGCAAAGATTATTAACGGGAAGTTGGGATAATTGTAGCCAACTAATTAGTTCTCTAGACAAGATCGAAGCAACTACAAGTAGATTACCTTATTTACAGTGGCAAACTTCTTAATTAACGAATACATTAGTGGCTGGGTAATTTATTGATGAATAAATGAATGGCGAAGAATTAATCTGGCTCTATCAAACTGGCAAAAGAGATTTTAGTCGTCTTGATTTAACCCGAGCCGAAATTATTCAAGGTGATTTGTCAGAAATCGATCTAAGTCGTACGCAGCTAGAATGGACTAACTTTAGTGGTACAAACTTAACAAAAGCAAATCTCAGTCGTGCTGATTTATTTCATGCCAGATTGATAGGAGCGAAATTGGTTAATGCTAATCTTAAAGGTGCTGATTTAGTTAAAGCCGATCTAAGTTGGATTAATCTAGATGGAGCTATTCTCATTCGAGTAGATTTGAGTAATGCCAATCTCAATCAATCATTTTTAGGCAATACTGACTTTAGAGATGCTAATCTCAGTGGTGCTAATCTTAGTGGTGCTAATCTCAGTGGTGCTAATTTTAGCCGTGCCGATCTCAGTGGTGCTAATCTTAGTGGGGTTAATCTCAGTGGTGCTAATTTTAGCCGTGCCGATCTCAGCGAGGCTAATCTTAGTGGGGTTAATCTCGAAGGTGCTAATTTTAGCCGTGCCGATCTCAGTGATGCCAATCTTAATAGTGCCGATCTATCTAGTGTTAATCTTAACAAAGCCGATTTGAGTGGGACTAATTTACAAAAATCTAACTTGCAACAGGCAACTCTCAAGGGAGCTAACTTAAGGGGAGCTAACTTAAGAGGTGCTAATTTAACTAGTGCTGTTCTTAAGGAAACAAGTAACAGCTTGGCAACTATTTCTGAATTGAATTTACCAGGTTTTAATCAACCTAGTCGAGTAGATTTTAGTTCGGCTAATTTAAGTCGAGCCAATCTAGAAAAAGTTAATCTCAAAAATGCTAACTTAAGATTTGCTTTGCTATTTGAAACAAAAATGAGAAACGTAAATTTACAACAGGCTAGTTTGATTGATGTTTATCTTCGAGGAGCAGATTTGAGAGGAGCAAATCTTCAAAATAGTGTTTTGAGTTATATAAACCTTAAAGGTACAATTATGCCTGATGGTAGTATCCATCCATAGATTGAGGCAATGAATTTATAGTTATGACATTTTAGTTTTCTCTAAACTTAAAGTCTAAAATCTGTACTGACTTTGTTGCTGCTGCAATTTTCTCTGTTGGGTTGTTACCTGTTGTAATTGTTTTTGTCTTCTTTTTCTATATTCTTGTGCCTGTTTT
The DNA here is from genome assembly GCA_051439545.1 of Xenococcaceae cyanobacterium. GTDB lineage: Bacteria > Cyanobacteriota > Cyanobacteriia > Cyanobacteriales > Xenococcaceae > JASJDJ01. Next base: position 30,833 of record JBFRWK010000039.1, read on the forward strand.
TCTAGGGCTTGTTGTCTTTTTTCCCTTAGCTTTTTAATCTTTTCATACAATTTTTCTCTTTGTCTTTCTACGAGTTGTTGTTGTTTTTCTAGAATTTCTTCCAGGTTTTGTTGATGTTCGGGTTTTGGATAATCGTTTCTGTTCGAGCGGATCTTAAAATCTTTTAATTCATAAGCTTCAATCTCAAAGGATGGGATAGATACAGGTGCTTTTATCTCCCGTAATCGAGAATCAAGGTCGCTAAACTCAGAATAATCTGTCTTGTAATTTAATTTATTATTATTGGCAATAGTGTTACCAACTAAAGGTATATTATTACTATTATTGTTAATAAAAGAAGATGTGTTTTGCCTGGGAACTAAAGATGAATTGCCAGAAGGAGAACTGAGTCCACTAGTTAAACCTAAACTCTGTTGAGAAGAAACTAGTAAAGAAAAATTATTATTACTTATATTCTGTGGTTCACTATTGAATAATCTATAACCAAAATTGTTTTGGCGACTTGGGGCATAATTAGTAGAATAACTATAGTCCAAAGCCGTTCTAGTTAAAATTATATTGCCTGAATTAGCTCTATTTGAAGTTGCCGAACGAGATAATCTTTCCTCTAAACTATTTGCTAGAGTAATATCAAAATCATAAATATCTTGATAAATGTCTTGATAATTAACTCGGGGTAAAACAGTTATTGCCGATCTGTTATCGAGATTATTAGAAAAAGTTCTTAATTCTAAGTTACTTAAACTCCCTAAAAGAGAATCAAACAAGTTTGTTTCTGCTATTTGAGATTGGAAAAGTATATTAATTTCAGCTATAAATTCATCTCCATCGCTAATTTTTTCTTCTATAACTAAATTTAAAGACTCGGAAAAATCGGGGTTTTGTCCTAAAAGTTCTTGTTGTAAGGAATTAGAAAAATTACGATTTAATTTTAAACTAAATTCCTCTATTGCTTCTAAACCATAGCTATCATCTGTTTTCAACTTTAAAGTAGAAGCAACGGCATGAGGCGGGCGATCGATTTCACTAGCTGCCAAGATAATTACTCCTAAAAATAATTTAAAAATAAGATCGGGGAGAACAACTGAATTAATTTTCATTATTTGATATATTTTTATTACTCGTACGATTGCGACTATAATTTGTTCTTGGAAAAAAGCTATGGTTTATTTGCAAAATAGTCAAACTCGACCGAATATTTCGATATAGTCCATGTCAACTTTAGGCTAACATAATAATTCTCACGATTCTAGTAAGATTTGAATAAGTCATTTTTAAGTTATATCAAGATTGACTAAAAATTAAATTTTTGACAATAAAAGCTATTTTTTGAGATGCTCCTGATGTTCCTCTTGCCTGTAGCAAAAGCTCTCGCATTTCTGTTAATTTTTCTGGATGAGCCAATAAATCCAATACCATTTTTGCTATAGTTTCTGCTGTGATCTGACCAACTACTTCGGGAATTATTTGTTTATCCGCCCAAATATTAGGCCAGGCAAATAAACGCTTTTGTTTAAGAATTATCAGATTAATTATCCTAGCAAAGATTGTACCTATACCTGGTAAATTAGATAACATTCCAGGTATTCCATTCCAGGCTCTCATGGCCTCTAATTGGTATGTTGGTAGCAAAACAATCATGGGAATTCCTAACGATCCTAGTTCGGCAGTATTAGCACCAACAGTTGTTAAACAAAGTTGACATTGAATTAAAAATTGATAAGCAGGAAATTGAGTAATTAGATTTATTTTTGTACCACCACTAGTTAAGAAAAATGGCGATCGCTTATCCGTTAAAATTAGTTTTCCACTAACACCACCACATAAATTAATCAATGGGTTGAATTGAGGATTAGCATAGTTAGCTAGAGTATCTAGTTCTAAAGTGGGAGCAACAGGAATAATAAAATTAAGATCGGGTTTTTCTGTTTGCAGCTTTTGGGCGATCGCCAAACATAAAGGTAGTCCCTGAGATAGTTTAGCGGGTTTTGAACCTGGTAGAAGCCCGATGAGGGGAGAGGAGGAAGGGGACAAAGGGGCAGAGGTATTCTCTAATTCTTGGATTACATCGGCAATTAAATCCCCAACAACAGTAAATTTATGATGGTACTGAGGGGGAATTCTGCTCATCACTTCTGCTTTCATTACTGCAAAGCGATCGAGCCAGCGATACCAACGAGCATCCCATTCAGCATAAACTAGAGTCCGATAATTAAGACGTTTACCAATAACTAGAGTATAAAATTGATCGCCACCGAGAAAGATTACAATTCCTTGTTGATGCCAATCCCAATTATCTACTGTTTTCCCCCACAGCAGAAAAGGAAAAAAATGTTCGGCTGACTGGACTCTGGCTATTTCTGGATAACTCGCAACAATCTTTGCTTCTTTACCCGTAGCATGGGGGCAAGGAGACAAGATTACAGATATTCTAGATAAAAAGCGATCGCGCTTCTGTTCTTGTTGTAATGCTTTAACTACTGGACGTACCCAAGTAGCTACTTCCCCTGGTCCATTGGTGAGTATAACAATGTCAACTGGCTGCATAATTTTTTCAGGTATCTATACTAAAATCTTTCAATCTAGTAATAATTTAAGTCAGTTCTGTTATTCTCCCCGAGTGACACTCCCGTGGGGTAAAGCTACACCGGCTTGTAAACAACATTGGTGACGGCGAAAATATAAACTAAAGCGATCGCGACGAACCATAATAAAGAGAAGCAACGTATTTATATCTTCTGCTTAAAGTTTTCAATTTTTGTTTAGCATAATTTTTGACAAAGTCCCTCGATTATTCTCCTTGGACAAAACAGGTCGATCGAGAACTTGAGATACATAATCTTCTATAATCCATCCTGTCTTTCCATCAGCAGTTTTGATATTTAACCAATGTTTTTCCTTAGCTGTACCCGTGATTTGCGCCAAAGTCCCATCTTTAATACGTCCGACAATGCTAGTAGAAGATCTTCTGTGCAGGGGAATTCCTAAATCAGTCTTTGCCTTCAATTTAATTTGTTGTCCCACTTCTAAATTCAAAGCAAGTACGGGTAAAGGATTAAGACACCAGAAAAAGGTTAAGATTATTAGGAAAGTAGCAATGAGTTTTTTCATCAGTATTTCACAACATATTTAAGCAGTAATATTGATTATGTTTAATCTTGAAAGAATAATCAAGGGCAATAAGCCAATTATTGCCCATAATTTAAGCTCATAAAGCTAAAAATCGAGACTTAATGTGCGATCGCATTTCACCACATAATCAAAAAAACAGCGATCTCGCTCAAGCGAGTCACTTCGTGAGCGCATTTCACTACATAATTAAAAAAAACAAATTAAGAAATTAGATGTATCGAACTTGATTTTCCATTTCATCTGCTGTTATATGATTCAAGATAGCTAGTAATCTTTGTGCAATTGCTTGAGGTGGACGACGAACGGCTAAAATCACGCCATAATGCTTTTGTTTTGTAGCAAAATAGGTTTGAACGAGCTTTTCAAAATCACTACGGTTGTGTGTAACTAAGGTTCTTTGTTGATTAACGGCATAGGCAAGTTGTTCTGCATCACTTGCTTGAAGTTTCCCTGCATCTCTAACAGTTAGAACATCAAAGCCTCTAGCGTTGAGTAAATCGGCTACCAAAACATTAACATCTTCATCTAAGTAAAGACGAATAAACAAACTACTCATAGATCGCGCACTAAAGGATCGATTAGATCGTCAGGAATTCTATTTTGCTCGATATAGGCGTTAATCTCATCTTGATAATCGCTATAATAACTCAGAGCATCGAATACTTGTGCTAGCGTTAGATGTGGCAAGCCATTAGCAATTTCTTCTGGAGGCATTCCCATTCGCCAGGTTTCTACAATTGCTCTAACAGGTGTACGAGTTCCTTTAATAATTGGTTCGCCATTAAGAATGTTTTTATCTTTGACTACATAAAGATGTTCTGTAGATTGAACCATAGCTAATTATTCCTTGTAGTTGAACTTTCCTCATAATTGTAGCTATTCCGTTAATCTTAGTTGTGAGAATTGCTTTAATGCCAGCGATCGCAACTTGGCATAATAGAGTGAGGCATCGTATTCCATTCCTTCGTCTTGAAGTTGTAAGGCGCAAACAGCTTGGACAAATGAAGGCATAATCAAAAGAAACAAGTAAAGAATAGCAATTGTTATAGTTGCGTTAAAACTATGGGTAAATATTGGCTGAAATTGATAAAGTCTTTATCTGTTGTAAAAATTTCGTAATCTCTTCGATTTGCAGTTGCACAAATCAAAAAGTCGGTATTTGCGCCTTGAACGCCATTGCGACGACAAATATTAAAATAGTCTGCTGCTAATTCATAATCTTTCGCATCTAGTATTAAATTAGGAAAAGCTCGAAAATTATCCCTCAATTTTTCAAACTGCTTTTGGTGTTTGATACCAGAAAGAATTTCCTGTCTGACTGCACCGAGAAGAACTACTCTACCATCAGCAATTAAATCGCGAAGTCTATTTACTATTGAGTTGTTCTGCTGTTTTTGTCTTCTTAAGGCTAATGACCAAACTGAGGTATCAACAATAACTTTCATGACTTACGACGCTGTTGTTTGTAGTCATAGTTATCTTCATATTCAATTGTGCCGAATAATTCAGTAATTTTTAGTTGCTTACGTCTTTGAACATACTCTTGTAGTGCTGCTTCAACTACAGCACGTTTAGTACGATGTCCGCCAAGTTTTAATGCTTCTTGAATTAACTCATTGTCAATTTCTAAATTAGTAGCCATAAGCAGTTATCTTTTCTTTGTGCGAACTTTTCTACAATATAGCGCACGAGGTTAGTATAGAGCGATCGCGCTTCAGGCATAATAAAAAGAATCGAGACTGTTTATTATGCAATGCTAAATTGTCTGCTTGTTATTTAATTTCTGCCTAAATTCAACGCCATCATACTTCAGGTCTTTTAACTCAATTTCTTGATTTCCGACTAAGTATTTTTCAAAAAAAATCAAGTGATAATTGGTAATAATTTCACGAAATTCATATTTTTCTCTTTTCCCTATTTTATTGACAATATTTGCTTGTCTTGCTATAAATAGTGCGTCTGAATAACCCAAATGTGCTGTACGATCTAATATCACCATATAGGTGTTTTCAGTATTGTATATATAAGTCGTTCTTGAAATATTTTTTATTACATGAGAACCTAAAAGCATAAATGGCTTTTTGATATCTTTGTATAAAAAATCTCCTGGAGTTCCGCCAGCCATATTTATTCCAGCTACAAATCTATCGTCATTTAGGCAAGTCTGAGCAGCAGTTGCTCCTCCATAAGAATGACCTGTAATTCCCAGTCCTGAATTTAGCTTTAATTTCCTCTTAAATATTGATTCTATTTTACCTTCATTTAATTCTTCTAAAAGGTGCGCTATCTTTACCGCCATTGCTTTCGGCTGGATAGAAGATAGTTACAGGGATTTTTCTAAATGCATTATCCTCTTCAAATGGAAACACTTTTTTTCTGCTTTTATCGGTAAAATCTAACTGCGTAATTCCCACAAGATATTTACCTACTGGTTTTGGTAGTTCTTTTGAATTTCCGAATAAGATTCCCAGCACAACAACCATCCTAAAGTAAGCGATTACACAATCCGTAACCTGACGGATTGCCTTAATTATGTTTTATAACTTTTATCCTTGATTAAGTTCCTAGATTCTTCCTGTTGACGCTCTTGTTCTTGTTTACTACTTCTAGGTTTAAAATCTTGTAACAATCCCATCAAAGCAGGAATTACAGTGGGAGTTAAGAAAGTAGATAAAGCTAAACCACCTGTGAGAGCGATACCCAAACCCTGATAGAGTTCTGCACCTTTCCCTGGAAGCACGGCTAGGGGTAACATCCCCAGTACGCTAGTTCCTGCGGACATAAAAATGGGACGCAAGCGATCGCCTACAGCATAATAAAGAGAAGCATCGTATTCCATTCCTTCGTCTTGGAGTTGTAAGGCGCGATCGCATGAACCGTAGTCTTTGGAGCGCATTTCACCACATAATTAAAAAACAGCAATTGCACTTAGTTTTTACTGTCTAGATTAGGTTACGATCTATTGCTACTCAAAGTGGAGAAATTAATTTATGAGTAAGTTAGTTTTAGAGCGTGAGACACCGCCTTTGCGTGAAGATCAAACTGGAGCAATTAGAGTGGGAAACACAAGGGTTTTACTGGAAACTGTAATTCGAGCATTTCAAGATGGTGCATCTCCTGAGTCTATCGTTAATAGATATTCAACTTTATCTCTATCTGATGTTTACAGCACAATCGCTTACTATCTTCGACATCAAGATACTGTAGAAGCTTACCTTAGCCAAAGAGAAGATTTAGCAGAATCTGTACCGCAGCGTTTATCGACTATTCAGCCCGATCTAAGTTCTATTCGTTCTCGTTTGATGTCTCGTAAGAATCCATCACAATAGTTATGTTGAGGTTGTTGAGCGATGAAAACTTTAACGGCGACATAATTCGGGGGCTATTTTTACGTCAACCTAATCTCGATTTACTCCGAGTTCAAGATGTAGGTTGACAAGAAGTAGATGACCCAACAATTTTAGCTTGGGCAGCCAATAATGAACGTATTATTCTTACTCACGATCTTGGCGAAGCCAAGGCGCTGCGCGATCGCGCAACTATGCCTGATTTTGCTTACGATCGCTTGGTAAAAGGAGAGTCGATGATAGGGTTGTTTATCGTAAACGATAGAATGCCTATCAGACAAGCGATTGATGAGTTGTTATTAATAATAGATTGCACTCAGCAAGCAGAATGGAAGGAAATTGTACTGTATTTACCTTTGTGAGAACTAAATTTCAAAACTTAGTAATAAGCGATCGCACTTCACAGCGTAATCAAAACAAAGCGCGATCTCGCTCAAGCGAGTCACTTCGTGAGCGCAACTAGGCATAATAGAGTGAGGCATCGTATTCTATGCCTTCTGCTTGAAGTTGCAGGGCGCGATCCTCTTTCAGACACAATTAAGAAAAACAGCCTTTTTCTCTCTCTCAAAATTTAGCCCAAGTTATAAATTTGTTTTAGCTAGAATTAAAAAGCTATATAATCTGGCAATATTGACTAATATTAAAATATGACTGAATTGCTGCAAAAGGCAATCGCCGAAATCGAAAAACTGTCACCAGAACAACAAGATGCGATCGCATCTCGGTTTTTAGAAGAATTACAAGATGAGCAAAAGTGGTCAACCCGCTTTACCTCAACAACCGACGAACAATGGGATCGGATGGCGGAAATGGTGCGACAGGAAATTAATAGTGGTGAAACTGTTTCGCTTGATGATGTTCTTTCGACTGAGAAATGAAATCTAGTGTCACCAAATCATTTCGTAAAGGATTTAACGAACTTCCCGCATCGGTTCGGAAACAGGCTGTTAAAGCATACAAACTTTGGCAAAAAGATTCATCTCATCCTAGTCTTCAATTTAAGAGAGTAAGTCAAAGACAACCAATTTATTCTGTTCGTGTAAGTCTTAACTATCGAACTCTAGGTTTATTAGAGTCAGATTGTATTTACTGGTTTTGGATTGGTACGCATGATGAGTATGATGAATTGCTTAAAAGAATTTAGTTGAGAGAAGTTAACTCAAAATAAAAAGCGATCGCACTTAAAAACATAATCAAAAAAATAGCGATCGCAAATAGGCATAATAGAGAGAAGCATCGTATTCCATACCTTCATCTTGAAGTTGTAATGCGCGATCGCACTGCACAGCATAACCAAAAAAACAGCGATCGCAAATAGGCATAATATAAAGAGGCATCGTATTCCATCCCTTCATCTTGGAGTTGTAAGGCGCGATCGCGCTAATTACTCGATTAAAGAGGTATCTTAGCAATGCGATTTAGCCATTCTTCTGCATTCGATACAGCCCAAATCAAGATTAACTCTTCGATAATAATTTCGATTGGTACTTTTCTCGAAACAATAATCACTCCCGAACTTTGATTATTAGTAATAAACTGGGCAAATTCTAATGGCATTGTTTTGCGGTCGCCGAAGGCGCGCGTTTCGCGACCGTGACTAATAAGAATTCGTTGTTGTCGTGCTGCAATTGCTAATACTTCTAGATCTTTCACTCCCTCTAGCTTGGCAGCAGGTGCAGTTTGAAAATCAAGAGTTGGTTCTCGTCGTAGCACTCCTGTTACAATATTCTGATTAAGATCGGCATCAGCTTGATAACGAATTTTCACGTTTTTACTTGCCTTTTTGCTGTTTTGCTTTCATAAGCTTCTCGTACAGGGTGGGATCGCCCTCTTGTAGTGGTTGAGACATTTTTTGAAAAGCTTCTGCTTCTGCTATCAAATGAGCATCAATTTCAGTGCGATTTGCTAGATAAAAAGCGATCGCACCGTAAACTTGTTCGAGTGTTAATAAGGGAAAAGATTGAACGATACTTTCAGGAGATAATCCTTGCTGAAAAGCATAAACAATCGAGTCTAGAGAAATCCGAGTTTTTTCTATCCAATATGTATCATTGCGATACTCTACATATGATTTGGCAGCTACAACTGGCATAACTGGTTTTTACTGATTTATTTTCTTTAATCGATCCTAACTGTAGCAATCTTATTTACCACTTAACAAATTTACTTGACGGCGATCGCACTTCACTACACAATATTTTAAATAAGCGATCGCAAATAGGCATAATAAAGAGAAGCATCATATTTCATACCTTCTTCTTGGAGTTGCAAAGCGCGGTCAGCTTCGCTGGCTCGGAACGAGATCGCATTTCACCACATAATCAAAAGAAACAGCGATCGCGCTTGACGACAAAATTAAGAAAAACAGCAATCGAAGTTTATTTTATTAGTTGTAACTGAAATTTTAGGTAGCTTCCTCAACATGAACGACATTGTATAAATGAAATTCATTTCGTGCTAACCCTTCCCAGTAGGGTTTATCTGGATTAAAACCTGGCTGCTTGAGGATCGCCTCAAACGCTTCTTTACTTTTCCATTGTCCGTAATTAAACATTCGCGTTCCGTCTAAACTACGGTGAAATGTTGCAGAAATTAGTCCTGGGGTATCGTTCATTGCTCGATCTAGTTCAGCCGTTGTTCGCTTCACCATTTCTAGTTGATTTAATGGTATCATCCGAAACTCAGCCAGGTGAGTAATGCGTTCTCCTACAATAATTTCAACTTCTGCCAAAATCGAACGACTTGCAGTAACTTCTAGCTGTAGGGAATCAGGAGGAAAAAATTCTCCAAAAATGGTTGGACGTGGCAAGCTACGATGGTCGAATTTGGGCTGCCATTGACTATAGGTGAAGACGCGAACGCCATCCAAACTTTGATGGACGCTCGCTGACAAAAAATAAGGGTTAGATTTCCAAGATTTGATTTGCTCTTGAATGATTGCCTCAACCAAACCTGATTGATGACGTTCGGCAACTGTATATAAATCTAGACCTACAAATGCGCTGTTAGTGCGATCGATCTTAATCATAAATGTTTTCCCTCAAAATTCAATCATTAGACCTTTATTTGACTAACTCCCTAGATTCTTCTTGTTGACGTTCTTGCTCTTGTTTACTTCTTTTTGGTTTGAAATCCTGTAATAATCCCATCAAAGCAGGAATTACTGTCGGAGTTAAGAAAGTAGATAAAGCCAAACCACCTGTTAGAGCGATACCCAAACCCTGATAGAGTTCCGCGCCTTTACCTGGAAGGACAGCTAGAGGTAACATCCCCAGTACGCTAGTTCCTGCTGACATAAAAATTGGTCGCAAGCGATCGCCTACGGCATAATAGAGAGAAGCATCATATTCCATACCTTCTGCTTGGAGTTGTAAGGCGCGATCGACTAAGAGAATAGCATTGTTTACTACTACCCCAGTCAGAATTACAAAACCCAACCCTGTAATCATATCGAGGGGAACAACTACACCAGGGATAGCATTGGCAATTACTAGAGATAATAATGCGCCAGTCATCCCCATTGGTACGGTTGCCATAATTAATAGGGGGTAGATAAAGGAGCGATATAAAGCAACCAGTAGTAAATAAGTGATTACTAAAGAAAGTAAGAAAGTAGAGCCTAACTGAAACAGGGTTTCGGCTAAAACGTCTGCTGAACCTGCTAATTCTAAACGGAAGCCAGGAGGTAAACTATTACGCAGTGGTTCGAGAATTTCTTGTTCTGTTCGCTCGATTAATGCCCCTAAAGGTGCTTCTCTAGCTACACTAGCAGTTAGAGTAATCGATCGCTCTAAATCGACGTGGTTAATAGCATTTGCCCCTGTTGTTTCTACCACTTCAGCAACATCAGATAGCTGTACCCTTTGACCAGAACCATTATAAATAGCTAGTTGGCGTAGTTGTTCGGGGGTTTGAACAAAGGTATCTTGTAATTCAACGCTAACATCTAGTTCTCGCTTACCATCAACAAATTCGGAAGCTCGCAAACCACCTAAAGCAGCCTGTACCATTTCTCCTATTTCCCCTTCCGATAACCCTGTTTCTGCGAGACGTTCGCGGTTGGGAATTACCTGTAATTCTGGCGCACCAGTAACAAAATCGGAACGGACATTTTGAATTCCTTCTAGCTGTCGGATTTGTGGGATTATTTGTTCTTGTAGTTGGTTTAATTCTGCTAGGTTTTCCCCAATAATTTGCACCTCGAATTCTTTACCAGGGTCTTGGAAAATAGAGGAGCGTACGGGTACGAGAAAACGATAACCAGGGAAATTTGCGCTGGCTTGTCTCAGGCGGTTCACTAGAGCATCTAAATTATTACCTGTAGCTAATTCTGGTTTAACAAAACCGAGAACGGCTCTAAAACCAGAACGATGTACGTAAAGAGTACGCATGATTTCTGGTTGTTGGCTGATAAAGTCTCTTGGTGCTTGGGATAGTTCTACCGCTTCGGGAATACTTGTACCTGGGAAGGGTTCGGATAACCATAAAATTAGGTTACGGTTTCCTTCTGGGAGGTAGTCGGCAGGGGGTAAGAGTTGGAAACTGGTGAATAATAAGATTATGGGGAGTGCGAGGACAAATAAACGGCGTTTAAGTTTGCCTCTTCCTAGTGACCAACGGACGGTTTTTAAGAGAAATTGCTCTAATTTACCTTGTAATGAGCGGAAAATAGCAGAAGTTTGATAGACGGCACGCTCTAACCAATTACCTCCCCTATATTCTCTTCCAGATAACATTTGGTCTGCTTCAGTGCGTTTGAGAAACAGTCCTGCCAACATAGGAATTAGGGTTAAGGCTGCAAATAGGGAAAACATTACCGAGGCGGAAAGTGCCACACCAATATCAAAGAATAATTGTCCTGCTTCTCCTGTAACTAAGACGATAGGTGCAAATACGGCTACAGTAGTTAAGGTAGAAGCTAACATCGCACCAGCTACTTCCTGAGTCCCATTTATCGCTGCTTTCATGGGCGTTTTACCTTTTTGCATATGGGTAAAAACATTTTCCAACACCACAATGGCATTATCTACTACCATTCCCACAGCAAAGGCTAACCCCGCTAAACTGATTACATTCAGGGTACGACCTAATATATAGAAGACAATAAAAACAGTAATTAAAGTAGTAGGAATAGCGATCGCAATTACCCCAACTGTTCTTAAAGAACCCAGGAATAACAATAATACTAAGGCTGCTAAAATCGCACCGATAATTAAATTACCCTGCACAAAAGAGATCGATTGATTAATATAGTCATTTTCATCGTAGGTAATATCAAAGGTAATACCTTCTCCTTCGCGATCGAATCTAGTTTCTAAATCTGTTAAAGCTTCTCTAATTCCTGCTGATATTTCGGGTACGTTACCCCCTACCTGACGAATAATTCCCACACCTACGGCGGGTTCATTATCTCTGATTAAGGCTCGATCTTGGATGGCGCGTCCGATAAGGGCTTGGGCTACATCCCCTAGATAAACCGTCCCCGACTCATCCCGACGCAGTACAAAGCTTTCTAATTGTTCTACATCATTAATCCGACTGAGAGTTCTAACTCTATATTCCCTTCTTCCTAATACTAAAGGACCTCCACGAATATCTCGGTTATTATTACGGAGGCTAGTTGCTACATCCCCAATGGTAAGATTGCGATCTGCTAAGGCTTTCGGATCGACCAATACTTCAACTTCTCTGGCTCTACCTCCAGATACGATAAACTGTCCTACCCCCTGTACTTGACGGAAGCGAGGCACAACTACATCATCAACTAAATCCCGATAGCGATTTTCATTGGGAGTAAAGCCTTCTTTGGGTGTTAACACTACCCACATCATGGGACGACTGCTACCGCTTACTACTTCCACATCTGACTCATCCGCTTCGGTTGGTAGTGCTTCCACTTGCTGTAACTTATTTAAAACATCTACCAAAGAGCGATCGATATCGCTACCCCAGTCAAACTCAACATTAATGTTACTAACTCCCGCACTACTGCCACTAGTAATTTCCTGTACACCCTGTACCTCTTCTAATCTTTCTTCAATAGGACGAGTTACTAAATCTTCAACTTCCGCAGGAGAAGCCCCCAAATAGGGAGTAGTAATACTAATTTCAGGGCGATCGCCTCCTGGTTGTAATTCTAAGGGTAATTGGAATAAAGCTAAAATGCCGAATAAGGCTAAAAGGCAAAATAAAACTCCTGTACCATGTCGCCAACGAACGGCGGTTCTGATTAAACTCATTTTTTTTGTTAGTGGTTAGTGAGTAGGGGCGCAAGGCTTGCGCCCTTAGTGGTTAGTGGTTGGTTGTTAGTTGATTGATAATAAATTAGGTAGGGTGGGCATTGCCCACCTTACAGTAAATAGATCGTTAATAATTAGTTGTTGCTTCTTGTCGGCGTTGTGTTTTTTCCGTAGAATCGTCAATACTCAATGCACCAGCACCAGCATAAATAGTCATTAATAATCCGCCAATTAGACCGATGTTTTTGAGAAAAGAATTCATTTCGCCAGGATTGCCAATAGGGTTATGAAATACTAAAGTTGCAGGAATTAAAAATAAAATTAGTAGCAACGAACCAATCTTGACCTTATAACCAAATAACAAAGAAAGTCCCCCCAGTAATTGAAAAGCGATCGTAAAAATCAATAAAACTTCGGGAATAGGTAAACCACTATTTGCCATCATTTCAGCAGTACCAGCAAAACCAAAAATTTTGCCAATTCCTGAATTAATAAAGATTATACAAAGACAAATACGAGCAGCTAGAGGAATATATTTCATTTGATAATTAACTCCTAATTACAAGATTGTGTTTTAAAAATTTTCTAGATCGAATAGACATTAACTGCCTGAAAAGTATTAATTATTAATTAGACTAGATTTTTCTTGAGATAATAAAGTGTATGACCTTCAGGATAGTCTTCAAGTTTTCCATAGACTGTATAACCAAGTTTTTTGTAAAAAGGTAAAGCTTGAAAATCAAAGGTATAAAGTCTGGCTCTTTTAATACCTTTATTTATGGCTTTTTGTTCGGCGGATGTAACTAGATATTGTCCTATTCCTTGTTTTCTGTAGTCTGCATCTATCCAAATTGTATCTACATATAGCCAGCGACCCCAATCAATATAGCTAATTAAACCACCAACTAATTTTTGTGGTTCAACTTCTGCATAAATTTCGATAAAAGTAGGTGGATCGGTTAAAAACCAATCGCATTGTAATACGTTTTCAGATTGAGATTGATTAAATTCAAATAGTTTATTAGTAATTAATTCGCGTCTTTCTTCGCTGTTAGTTTCGTTAAAAATAATATTATCTTTGTCAGATTTTATATACATTTTTTTTGTTTGAATTAATCATTAGAAGATTCTATTGCTGCATTAATTCTGACCAAAAATTCAGGAATCCAAGAATCTTGCATAGTATTAACCATTGCATCCATAAAGCCAGGAATATTAAAAATCCGAGTCGCCCCATGATTGAAGTAATTAATACCAACAACAATTCGCAGTAAAGTATAAGCAGCAACAATATCTACTGTTCTTAAACCGAGATTAGTTTGATTTTTAAGATTGGGTTTGTTTTCCAGCATAATTTGAATTTGATAGAGAAAATACTCGCTACTGATTACTCGCTACTTGCTACTTGCTACTCACTACTCGCTACTTGCTACTCGCTACTCGCTACTCACTACTCAACTACCTGCACCGCAGCATTGTCTCTAAGTCCATCTCCACCTCTAACTACAATGCTTTCTCCTGCTTGTAATTCAGGATTAGCAATAACTACCTCTTCACCCAAATCTGCAATCATCTCTACTTCTAGCTGTTCTGCTCGATCGTTGTTGACAGTAAATAACAACCATCCATTTCCCCTTCTAGTTAAAGCATCGCGAGGCACGATAAAAGTATCTTCCCTTTCAACAGGTAGGGCTAGATTTGCCTGAATTGCCATTCCTGGTAATAATTCTGGGGGTGGATTATCTAAACTGACTCTAACTAACTGTCGGCGAGAAGATGTATTGGCAGTGGGAACTACTGCGGTGATTTCTGTCTCTTGTTGCCAATTGGGTAATGCTCGTGCATTAAGGGTTACTCTCATTCCTGGTGCGACTTGTCCGCTTAAGCTTTCTGGCACTTCTAAAAAGATATCAAGAGTGCGATCGCTTACTATAGTTAAAACAGGATCGTTGACTTCTACATAATCCCCAGGATCGACATCCCGCGACTGGACTATTCCAGAAAATGCAGCTTTAATTGCGGTGCGCTCCATTCCTAATTCTGCTTGTTCTACGGCTGCTTGTGCTGCTGCTACTAACCCTCGTTGTGCGTCGATTTCTTCTTTGGTTGCTCCTGCTCTTGCTTCTGCTAACAATGCTTCTATGCGGAATTTTTCGCTAGTTGCTGCTTGGGCTTCGGTTCTGGCTTCTACTAAGGCTCTGCGGGATAATGCTCCTTCTTCGGTTAAACCCGATACCCTTTCTAAATTATCTCTTGCTTCTAATTCTCTAGCTGTAGCTGCATTTAATTCTGCTTCTCTTTGGGCAATAATTTCGGGACGAGTTCCCACCTGTAAACGAGCTAAATTAGCTTTTTCTTGTGCTAGTCTGGCTCTGGCTTCGGCTAAAGCTAATCTTGGATCGGCATCATCGAGAATTGCTATGGTCATCCCAGTGGTAACGCGATCGCCTTCTCTAACTAAAACTTGCTGTACTCTACCATCAATTTGTGGACTAATCGTTGCCCTTTCTCCTGCTTCTACTTGACCTAATAACCTAATCTGTCTGTTACCCGTACCAGTGGTTAAAGCTATGGTTTCTACTGGTCTAGGGGGTGGTGCTTGAGTGCTATTTTGAGCCGTTGGTGCTGATGAAGGGGTAAATACTCGCCAGAGAGTTACTCCTCCTCCTAAAAGCAAAATTACGATGAGCCATCCAGATAATTTACTTTTATTAATATTCTTTGTTTTTGGTTCTTGAGACTCAAACTTTGATTCTGATAATTTTTCTGCTGGGATTTCAGTAGATTTCATAGTTTATGCTCGTGTCAAGTTAGATTGCAGTCAATAAGAGCTTCATAAATTTTTTATAATTTTAGTTTACAAATGTGACACCAAAATGTCAGTAGAGTAAAAAACTGCAAAAAAGTTAGCGATCGCTTTACTAACAAAGACAAAGTTGTCAGTAAGGCGATCGCCGTTGTTAAAAGCGCAATAATTTGCTATCTACTAGCTCAGACTACTAGAAATATTTTTCTAAGCTTTTTGTCTGAATCATCCCAAACTTGTTTATTAGGGATGGAAAAGAAGATCTGGATAGATGTTGTTAAATACAATCAGCCACACGGCAGTTATTGATAACCAGACAAACATGATTACGGGAGCTAACGAAAGAAATTTGAGAAAACTTTCCATAAATTATTCTCCAAGATTTTAAATTGAACTTCAGGATGTTAATGCAGCTTTCTCTTGCTTGCATCAGAGATATGGTTAACTAGCGAGGTGAAACAGGAATTTCTGAATCTTTTACTGTCAATTTCCCACTAGTAAATTCACCAAGAGCTAATGCAGGCCAAGCACCAGCAGCAATCATACTTTTGATAGCTAAAGGAAGATCGAGAATAATTTCTTTCATCTCTGGATTTTTTTCTTCACGGATAGCAATTAAGTAGGAACGACCAGCCCACCCAATACAACCAGTGATATAGAGGAAGAGGACACTAGGAATAAAGAAATCTCCGATATGAGACCAACGACCATCTACAATTAAATGAGGATAGCCTTCAGGGCCACAAAGTGCTTCCGCATAGCGTTCTGCTCGAATTTGACCAGAGTCAGGATCTGCGGTAGTGTTGCGGAAATTTTTAGACTTTTGCTGAAAAGCAGGAGTGTCGGCACATTTAGTCAATCCAGCAACCCCATCGGCAGAAGCAGTTGGGGCAAAGTTAAACCACAAAGTGAAAACTAAAATTAAAGCAAACAATCGTCGCATGGATATGTTTCCTTTCGTTACAGAAAATAAGGTTTTTGTTCAAAAACGTAAAAATACCTTTTATGACTTAGAGCAATGTTACCCTGACAAAATAGTAGAGTAAAACTACTAAGAATTTAAAGATATTCTTTTAGATAAACTTATCAAAGGATGGCTACAATTTTAGCAATCGAAACAAGTTGTGATGAAACTGCGGTGGCAATCGTAACGAAACGTAAGGTTTTGAGTAGTATTGTTTCTTCGCAGGTTAATTTACATTGCCATTACGGCGGGGTCGTTCCTGAATTAGCTTCCCGTCAACACCTAGAAACAATTAATTTTTGTTTGGCTGAAGCTCTCACCGCAGCCAAGTTAAGTTGGCAAGATATTGATGGTATTGCTGCTACCTGCGCTCCTGGTTTAGTAGGGGCATTATTAGTGGGGGTAACCACCGCCAAGACTTTAGCTATACTCTACGATAAACCTTTCTTGGGGATACATCACTTGGAAGGACATATTTATGCTTCTTATTTAGCTCAAGAGCAACTGCAACCGCCTTTTTTATGTTTACTAGTTTCTGGCGGTCATACCAGTATGATTTATGTTAAAGATTGCGGTAATTACCAAATGCTAGGCTCTACTAGAGACGATGCAGCAGGAGAGGCTTTTGATAAGGTAGCACGGTTGTTACAGCTAGGCTATCCAGGAGGGCCAATTATCGATAAATTAGCCCAAAAAGGAAATCCTCAGGCTTTTAAACTGCCAGAAGGAAAAATCTCTTTACCTGAAGGTGGTTATCATCCTTACGACTTTAGCTTTAGTGGTTTAAAAACCGCCGTGCTTAGGTTAGTTCAAAAGTTAGAACAAGAGTCAGATTCCCCTTTACCGATAGAAGATATTGCTGCTAGCTTTCAAGCAACAGTAGCCAAGGTATTAAGCACGAGAACAATTCAATGCGCTCTAGATTATGGAATTAAAACAATTACTGTAGGTGGTGGAGTAGCAGCTAATAGTGGATTGCGACAACATCTTTTGACTGCTGCGGAAAAACACGAGCTACAAGTTTATTTTCCCCCTTTAAAGCTATGTACGGATAATGCAGCCATGATTGCTTGTGCAGCCGAAGCTCATTTCGATCGCGGAGATACTTCTAGTTTAAATTTAGGAGTAGAATCGCGTATGCCAATTACTAAGGTTATGGAACTCTATCGACAGTGACATCCTCCTACGCTATAAGGCATTCCTGCCCCACGCCTCTTATCTAGAATTTGTTGGTACAAACGATGATAAATCTCCCACCATTGATTCAGTAGATGGACAATTTTTTGACTGGCGCGATCGCGCTTTAGCAATGACGTAAAAACTAGCTATCCTAAGCATTTTATCTCATTTTGACTTTTAGAATTGTTTAAGTCCCGTTAGGATTTCACAGAACCAGCCAGAATTCCGCGCACAAAATAGCGTTGCAGTCCAAAAAATACCATTAACGGGACAATCATCGTGATAAATGCGCCAGCAGTGAGTAAATGCCAATCCTGACCACGAGAGCCGACTAGATTACTCAGTTGAATGGTAACAGGGGCAACATCAGGTGTTCCGCCGAGATAGATCAGAGCCACTAGTAAATCATTCCAAACCCAGAGAAATTGAAACACGGCAAAAGATGCGATCGCCGGCATGGAGAGGGGAACGATTAATCTGGTGAAAATTTTAAGGTGGGATGCACCATCCACTTCGGCTGCTTCGATTAAATCTCTGGGTAATGCTCCGATGTAGTTGCGTAATAAGTAAATACCGAGAGGCAAGCCATAGCCCGTATGTGCCAACCAAACCCCTAAAAAACTGTTGGATAACCCTAAATCTCGGTACGCTCGCAAAATCGGAATTAGGGTTGTTTGCAGGGGAACTACCAACAGGCACACCACAATGATAAATAAGAGTTGCCGTCCAGGGAATTTCATCCAAGCAAAAGCATAGGCAGCAAAGGTGGCGATCGCAATAGGAATTACGGTCGCGGGAATGGAGATGGTCAAACTGTTGAAAAATGCCTGTCCCATCCCTTGAGCTTGAGCTACTTCCAGGTAATTACCCAAGTGATATTGGGTCAGTTCAAAAGGATGCTGAAAGATTGTCCACCAACCAGTTTCTAACATGGCATCGCGCTGGCGAAAGGAACTAATCAAGAGTCCTACTGTGGGCAAGGTCCAAATAAAAGCAATAATTATAATAGCGATATGAATTGGTGCGGTACGCCAAAATCCTAGTTTATGTTTGGGTTTTTTTGCCATTATCGCAATTTCTCCTCTCGATCATGGGTGACATAGATAAAGGTAGTTTTCAGTTCTTCATGGAGTTTACTAATCTCTTTTCTCACTTGTACTCGCAACTTCGCCTCTAGATTCGATAAGGATTCATCTATTATAGGTTTCAAAGGGGGAAGCTCCAATTTCTGCTACTATCATATTCGGTTTCTCACCAGCGATCGCTATTTTAAGGCATGGCTACTTTTTAGATGGAGTTTGCCGAATATACAACTTTTACCTGAAAATTTGGTTGATATTTTGGAATGTTTGCGATTTTTAAGTTCTAAGAGACTTCGGCTAACCTTTAGACCTCTTGCAAAAGTAGATTTTGAGTTGAAAATTCAAGCGTAAATAGTTCTAATTCATTAAAATTAAGTAAATAAGCGATTTAATAAGCCATTATTTTTTGATTAATACTTCTGACTTCTGACTTCTGACTTCTGACTCCTTTCTCAACCGAGATTTTTGATTTATGCAAGAGGTCTTTTATAAACCTAATGGGAGAGTTTTTTGCTTAAGCTCTAAAATGATATTAGAATAAATCTCTTCATTTCGGAGGTAACTTATGGAACCTCTCTCATTGACGGCTAGTGCGATCGCAACTTTAATCTTTTCCAAAGCCTTAGAAAAAGGTGGCGAACAATTAGGAGAAGCTGTTTCCGAGAAGATTGGTCAACTGCTGAATCTGATTCGTGAAAAGTTTCAGAAAGAAGGAGTAGAAGGGAAACTTACTAAAGCTCAAGAAGAGCCTAACGAGAAAAATAAGAGTAGGTTTGAGCGAGAACTGGCAGAGCAAATGGAAGATGATGAAACATTTGCTCAGAAGCTGAAAACACTGATGGATGAACTGAAGTCAGATGAACAGGTTAACCAGATATTTTTTAAGGGCGTTAATGTCAAAGGCGATGCTGAAATCGACGATGTAGAGCAAACAACTACGCGAAGTGGTTCAGTGACACAGGAAGCTGTAACTGAGGTTGAGGTTGGTGGCAATCTCAAAATTGGTAATGTGAAGCAACAGAGCTAAGATAATGAGAGATCGCAAAGAACATCTTCCTAATCTCAATCAATTCGAGCAGACTGCGGTTAAGAATGTTCAAGTCGGGGGCAACTTTACGATTGGGAATATTACTCAAAATATTTCTCAGATTGTAATCAAGGAGAAGGGAGATCGTCCGACTAAAGTTATAAAAATTGACTGGCGCGAAGTCTGTAGCCAAGTTTTAATACAGCAGCAAAAAAATCAGCGACTACGACGAAAAGCGACTGAGCTAGGCTTTGAATTAAATATTTATGTGCCACTGGGATTAGTCGAACGCAAACAACAACAGCGTCGGCGTGCTAGTGATGATGTTGAGCGAGAAAAAGTGTATCAGCTATCCAAGGAAGTGATTACTAAAGAATATAAGCATGATGCTTTTCTCAAGGAGGTAATCGGAGTTAATTCAACTGAGAACAAGCACGTTGCCATTGTAGGAGAACCAGGAGCTGGTAAAACCACGCTATTAACAAAAATTGCTGATTGGATAGATAAAAAAGAAAAAGGCTTACCTATTTACATTTCCCTTGCCAATTTACAAAAGAAAAGCTTAGAGGAGTATCTTCTAGAAGTTTGGTTGGAAGAGGCACTAAATTGCATCGATTCGGAAGCAAGACGTTATAAAGAAGCGGTAAAAGAATCCTTAAAAGAACGTTTCCGTGCTGGTGGTGTTTGGCTGCTGTTGGATGGCTTAGATGAGATGGCAGTCAGTTCATCTACTGGTGCTTTAAGAGAAATTCAGAACCAGTTGTCTGGCTGGGTAGCTCAAGCGCGGGTAGCACTGACTTCGCGACTCAATGTCTGGGACTTTAGTTTGAATAATCCTCTTGCCAATTTTGAAACTTATCGCACTTTGGAGTTTTCCCAAGAGCAGGTGAAGCAGTTTATTAAGGATTGGTTTGCTGCTGCAAATAAGGAGTTATTAGGAACGCAACTCCAGGCAGAATTAGAAGAATCTCAGTATCAGCGTGTTCAAGAGTTAGTCAAAAATCCCCTAAGATTAGCACTTTTGTGTGAGACTTGGTACTACAATCAAGGAGATTTCCCAGAGACAAGGGCAGGACTTTATCAGCGATTTGTCCGAGATTTTTATCGAGAGTGGAAACCAGAGCTACATCCGATTACTTTGACTAAGCAAGAAGAATTGAATAAAGCTTTGGGCAAATTATCTTTAGCAGGAATTGAGAGCCAAACTAAATTTCGGTTAGGGGAAAAATTAGCCGTTCGAGTGATGGGGGAACAGCTATTTAAGTCAGCCTGTGATTGGGGTTGGCTAAATTTGGTTGACCGAGATGCAGACACCAACGTTCCTGTTTATGTTTTCTTCCACCCCTCGTTTCAAGAATATTTTGCAGCGACGGTGATTGACAAATGGGACTATTTCCTACCTCGCGAACACAAAAATAAACCTGTCAAGGAGAAGCAGAATCCAGGAGAATCTAAGCCCTATCGCATCTTTGAGCCTCAATGGAAAGAGGTGATTTTGCTGTGGTTGGGGCGACAGGATGTGGATAAAGAGAAGAAAAATCAGTTTATCAGAGCAATGATCGAGTTTAAGGATGGATGTACGCCTCTATTTTTTAAGTTTTTTGCTAGAAGAGGATTTTATGAATATCGAGCCAACTTTCTAGCAGCAACTGGAATTGCGGAATATAAGGATTGTGATAGTGTCGAGCGAATCGTGGAGCAAATCATTAAATGGAGTTTTTTAGATTATGACATTATCGACAGTACCTCTTGGGAACTCGATCCGTTTCCTGATTGGCAAACAAGAGAGCAAGGAGCTAGAGCAGCTCTAAAAGAGATGGGGCGTACAGAAGAAATTAAGCAATTATTAATTAAGAAATTATTGACACTACTAAAGTCAACTGAAGATGAATACACCCGCCTGCGATTAGCGGAGGGCTTAGGAGAAATTGCTATCGGTAACTCAAACGCGATCGCAGCATTAGAGCAAATGCTCGATTCGACTGAAGACAAAAACATACGTTTGAATGTAGCTTACTACTTAGGGAAAATTGACCCTGGTAATTCAACTGCGATCTCGACCTTACTACAGGTTTTTGAGTCAACTGGGGCTACAAAAAACCTTCTCAAATCTGCCCAGCCTTTGCCGCCGTGCGGGGTTGAAATCCTGAGTTTAAGTACCGAATGTATAAAATCCCGCACGGCGGCAAGTCAAAACCAATAATTTTACTGATGAGATTTGAGTAAGGCTGGGCAGATTTGAGTAACTTTTCTCTCGGGGATGAATTCGATCTTAACCAGTGGAGTTTTGTTTTGTCCCGACTCGGAGAAATCGCTATTGGCAACCCAAACGCGATCGCAATGTTAGAACAAATAATCAAAGATACAGAGCAGAAGCTAATCAAGCATACTCATCTCAATGTGAAGGATTTTAATCTCAACTCAATGGATGAACTTGCTCTTAGAAGAATGGATGAACTTGCTCTTAGAAGATTTGATTCTCAACTCAAGAAAATTGATTTAGGAAAGTTACTGGAAGAGGAGCGACGCAAGGATTTTAGTCAGGGACAAATATTTTGGCGTGCCATTAATAGCTTGATCAAGATTGACCCTGGCAACCAGATCGCGCTCCAAGCTTTAGGGAACAACATGGCTTTATCTGAAAAGGCATTCACTTTTTTGGAGGAAGACATGATCAAGAACTTATTAAAAATTGACTCTATTCGTACAACAACTATGCAGAGGTTAGAACGACTGATCGATTCAGCTAAAGATGAAGACACTTATTTGAGGGCAGCTTACTACTTAGGGAAAATTGCTCCTGGCAATTCAACTGCGATCTCAACATTATTGCAACTGCTCAAGTCAACTAAAAATAATCCTCTCTTTAAAAGAGTAACTGATAGCTTGGCGGAAATTGGCATCGGCAATCCCAAAGCGATCGCAGCATTAGAGCAACTGCTTAAATCAGCTAAATATGAAACATATGAAACACGCCGTACCTGTAGTCTTGTTGCTGAGTGCTTAGGGAAAATCGACCCTGGCAACTCAACTGCGATCTTAACGTTAGTGCAAGTACTGAAGTCAGCTAAAGGCATCAATCTACGAACAATTAGAATGTTAAGAGAAATTGCTATTGGCAACCCAAAAGCGATCGCGGTATTAGAGCAACTGCTCGATTCGACTGAGGATGAGGACAGGCGTTGGGAGGTAGCTTACAACTTAGGGAAAATTGACCCTGGCAACTCAACTGCGATCTTAACGTTAGTGCAACTGCTTGAGTCAACCAAAGATGAATTTATCTTTGAAAGCTTAACTGATAGTTTAGCGGAAATTGGCATCGGCAATCCGACTGCAATTACTTTAGCAATACAGTTGATTAAATCAACTAAGAATTCGGAAATTCTTCAGGAGGTGACTGAGGGACTAAGAGAATCACTGAGCGAGAAATGGTTTGCCGAAATTGTTTCAGCTTTGAAAGCTCCTATAAACCGCTTCTGGCGATTTCATGCTGGTTATCAAGTCACTACTTGCTACAATGTCATCTGGCACTGCGCCCAAAATATGACCTATCCTGCTTTCTATGAAGCTTGGCACAGTAACAACTCTGACACAAATGCCACACAAATGCCACACAAAGCCTCAATTTAGCTGATTTACCCCAAATCCTTACTGAAGAGATTGCCAAAGACACCATTCTGCGGGAAAAAGTGCAGCTAATTTGCATTGAAGGCAGCAAATTCATCGACAAAGATAACTCTGCAAAATCTTAGTTTATTTTGAGTTTTGTTGCCATTATCGCAATTTCTCCTCGGCTCTAAATCGGCGAATATTACTAATCATCACGGGAATAATTAACAGTAATAAAATCACGGCGATCGCACTACCACGCCCAAAATTACGGAAGTTAAACATTTCTTTAATCATGCGACTGGCAATCACTTCTGTGCCTTGATTCCCGCCAGTCATCACAAAAACAATATCAAACACTTTTAAAACTAAAATTATCACTGTCGTACTGACAACCAAAATGGTAGAGCGAATCATGGGAATAGTTACCCGCCAAAAAATTTGCCAACTATTTGCCCCATCAATGCGGGCTGCTTCGATAATATCTTCGGGAATGCCTTTAACTGCTGCGGATAAAATCACCATACAAAAGCCCGTATAAAGCCAAATCATAATGGCAATTAGGGCAAAATTGTTAAAAGAACGCTCCACCAGCCAACCCACTGGTTCAAAACCTAAGCTAACCATGACGAAATTCAGCAAACCGATTTGCTCATCCCCCAAAGGTTTGTAGGCATACATAAATTTCCAAATGACACTGGCTCCCACAAAAGAGATTGCCATAGGTAAGAAAATTAGGGATTTGGCGATCGGTTCATAACGAACTTTATCCACTAAAACCGCAATAATTAACCCCAAACTAACGCTCAACCCAGTAACTAATACCAACCATAATAGATTGTTGCGAAATGCCACCAGCATAGCTTCATCGGTGAAAGCAAAGACATAATTTTTCCAGCCAACAAAATTCTGGGAACGCCCATCGAAAAAGCTGAGATAGATAGTCTGGATGGTAGGCAAAATTAAATAGGCGGATAAAAGTGCCATTGCTGGTGCGATATATACCCAGGGCAAAAAGTTACGATTCCAAGGTTTGGGTAGGGCATTAATGCCATAGTTGGCTAGATAAAATAGCCCAATGACTCCCCCAGAGCCGAAGACTATCGCTAATATTACGTCTAAAATACGAGAAAAAACTTCCATTTATCAGTTATCAGTTACCAGTTAGCAGTTACCAGTTATCGGGCTTCGCCCTCAACTTATCCACTGTTTACTGTTCACTGTTCAAAAATTACTCTGACCAACTGTTTTCAATATTTTGTAGAACTCGATCTAAATTTGTTCCACCAACATAATCCACCATACCAGACCAGAAAGTACCTGTTCCTACTGCACCAGGCATCATATCAGAGCCATCAAAACGAATTACCTCTGCATCCGCCAGAATTTGCGCTTGTTGTTGGGTCAAGGTATCAGGATAAAGTTCCAAAGCAATATTGTTGCGCGGAGAAATATAACCTCCTAATCCTGCTGCAATTTCGTGGGGAACTTCACTAGCTAGGTATTCCATCAACTGACGAGCTTCTGGTGTATCGTTAAACATGGCAAACACATCCCCTGCTACCAAAATTGGTAAACCATATTCAGAATCGATAGGTGGTAACGGGAAAATTGCCACATCTTCTGCTGTATTGATGTCCTCTGGTAAGAAAGAAGCAATAAAATTGGCTTGGCGGTGTAAATAGCAGTTGGGATTATCCCCAAATAACCCTTGAATCGAATCTCCGAAAGGGGTACTGAGGACTCCTACCATACCCCCATAAACATAGTCTTCATTACGAGCAATTTCACCAAAGGTTTCAAAGGCATTTTTCACCGAATTATCCGTAAAGGGAATTTCGTGTCTAATCCAGCGATCGTAGGTTTCCGCTCCTGCTGTACGCAACATGATATCTTCTACCCAGTCCGTACCAACCCATCCAGTAGCATCTCCACTTTCCATACCCAGACACCAAGGGGTTTTTCCCTCTGCTACCAGACGCTCGCTTAAATCTAGCATTTCAGCCCAAGTTTGGGGAATCTCGTAACCGTTTTCCTCAAAGACTTTCGGGTTGTACCACACCAAACTTTTCACTGAAGCCCGATACCAAATCCCATAAAGAGTATCGTCAACGCTGCCTAACTCCAACCAAGAATCAGCATAAGCTTCCTGTAACTGTTCTGAACTCAAAAAATTGTTCAGGGGAATCAATTTTCCTTCTCTGGCAAAATCCGCCATTAACCCAGGTTGGGGAAACATCGCTAGGTCTGGAGGATTACCCGAATCTACCCGAATCGGTAAGGTGGTGGCAAAAGTATCCGTACCTTCATAAACTACTTCAATGCCTGTTTCTTCCGTAAAGGGGGCTAAGGCTTGTTCTAGTTTTCTTTGCTGTTCACCGACGATCACACCGAGGATGGTGACTTGTTTTTTGGTACTGTCACTCTCCTCATTTGCTGATTGACAACCGACTAACAGAGCTAAACTGATTAATACTGCGGAAAATAAACTAAGTTGAGAGGTTCTTGGCAAATTTTTCATTAAACAAAACTTGAATTCTTTAAAAGAGAAAATTGTCGGTTTTTTCGTATTAAATAGGTTGGTTGAATTAGTTAAAAAACGGTTGAGAGAGGGAACAGGGAATAGGGAAAAGTTCACCTTAACACCTAATATCCAATACCTCATCTCGGTTTTATATTTATTTACACGTAGTCAGGCAAAAATGAGTCGATCGATCAAATCACCGTTTCCATTTCTCGATCGAAGAGATAAAGACGTTGAGCATCAAATAATAAATCCAGGGTTTCCCCCTGTTTTACTGTGGCACGGGGATCGAGACGGGCAACAAATTCTATCCCATCTGGAGTTTCTAAATAAAGAATCAGTTCACTACCCATCATTTCAATCAGATTGACTTCTGCTCTAATGTTAAGACCTTGAATTTCTGGGGGGAGGTATTGGGGATGGTAAATATTTTCAGGGCGAATGCCTAGGGTTAAGGGGCGATCGCTTTTTGAGCTTAACTGAGGAAGATATTGTTCCAGGGAAATCAAATCTTGCCCTAACTGTAAATAGGCTTTTCCTTCCTGTTCGACCTTTTCTACCTCAAAAAAATTCATTGCTGGACTACCGATAAATCCTGCCACAAACATATTGATCGGGTTGTTATACAAATTAGTTGGAGTGTCCACCTGCTGCAAAATGCCATCCTTCATCACCACAATGCGATCGCCCATAGTCATGGCTTCTACTTGGTCATGGGTGACATAGATAAAGGTAGTTTTTAATTCCTCCTGGAGTTTGCTAATCTCTTTTCTCGCCTGTACCCGCAACTTCGCATCCAGATTAGATAGAGGCTCATCCATCAAAAATACTGCTGGTTCCCGTACAATCGCCCGACCGACTGCTACCCGTTGCCGTTGACCACCAGAGAGTTCTTTTGGTTTACGTTTAAGCAATTTTTCAATCCCCAACTGTTGGGCTGCACTGTGGACACGCTGCTTAATTTCTGGGCGAGATTTACCCTGCAACTGCAAACTAAACGCCATATTTTCAAAGACGCTCATGTGAGGATAGAGAGCATAAGACTGGAACACCATCGCAATATCCCGATCCTTGGGGGGCAATTCGTTCACTCGGCGATCGCCAATACAAATTTGTCCTTTGGTAATAGACTCCAGCCCCGCCAACAGCCTTAAGCAAGTAGTTTTTCCACAACCTGAAGGCCCTACAAAGACCAAAAATTCACCATCCTTAATGTCAAGATTCAGATTATTAACAGCGACATAATCTCCAAATCGCTTTGTTACTTGTTCAAAGGTTACACGAGCCATAAATAATGAATTGATTCTCAGGACAATTACCGCCCATTAAACCGAAAGATCTGCCAAATCGCCACAAAGTGACAAATTAACGGGACTTTGACAGTTTTTACCTACCAAAAAGGGGTGAAAGCCTCACCAGACGGCGATTTAACCTCGACGAGGTTAAATCGCCTGAAACCCAGATATATTAAGAATTTAGCTATTTTGAGGT
>JBFRWK010000040.1:0-4344 GCA_051439545.1 Xenococcaceae cyanobacterium
AGAATTTCCATCTACTTAACAGCACTTCCCTAAAACTCGGCGGAGTAACTCATTCTAAAGGTTCTTAACAATGGTTATGTGGAACGAAGTAACTCATCTAAATACTCTTATCGAAGGTCGATTCAGACTTCACTGACTTTAATTAAACGTAACAAAGATAGCATCAATATCGGTAAAAAAAATAATTCCGAGTTCGTACCTATCCCCACAGCACGACTCAAAGAAAGAATTGCTCAACTGTGCGAGCAATATGGAATTCAGTTCGTTGAAACTGAAGAGAGCTATACCAGCAAAGCTAGTTTCTTAGATGGTGACTATCTGCCTACTTATGGTGCAAAACCCGATGATTGGAAGCCTTCAGGAAAAAGAACTAAGCGTGGTTTGTATCTTACTGCAAATAACTGGTATATCAATGCTGATGCTCAATCGGCAGGAAATATAATCCGCAAAATAATACAAGTAAGCACAAGTTCAAGTAGCCGATTAAGCATAAATCTTGAACGAGTGTCTAGGGGCATTTTGACTTGTCCCCAGAGAATTAAACTCTGGTCAGTTAATAAGGATAAGATGTTTCAGGACTGGCTGAAGCCAGTCCTGAAACATCCTTATTAGAATCCGCCCTCATTCATGGAGCGGAGTAGTCAAAACTAATGGTTTACGGCTTCATTCAAATGATTAACTAAAGCTTGCAAGCCTAAAATATAACTATTAACGCCAAACCCACTAATTTGACCTATGGCGATGGGTGCTATGTAAGAATGATGTCGAAACTCTTCTCTTCGATGAATATTACTTAAATGCACCTCTACAGTAGGAATTTTCACTCCAGCTAAGGCATCTCCGATCGCTACGCTTGTATGAGTATAAGCCCCTGGATTAATTACTATTCCCTGGATTTTACCCATTGCCTGATGGATTGCATCTACAAGAACTCCCTCATGATTTGACTGCAAGCAGGATAAATTTACTTGCAGTCTCTTGCTTTCTTCTTGTAATATGTTGTTAATTTGAGTGAGAGTCACAGAGCCATATATTTCTGGCTCTCTTAAACCTAACAGATTCAAATTAGGGCCATGCAAGACCAATATATTAAACTGCGACAAAGTCTTTGATAATATCCTAATTATACTTAACGATGACGTTGACGCTCGTTCACTGGAATAGGTATTAACTCACCTTCGGGTTCTGGTTCTGGCCCTAAAAGAGTTTCAATAAGTTTATCTGCCCATTCTTTCAGTTTTTCTAGTACTTTTTCTATATAGTCCATCGAATAGACGGCTCCTGTAAGCGTTTTTTTGTTAGATAAACTGCTAGCCGACCTTTATGGCTTACCCTAGCAATTTCTCGATTTACATTTATCAAGAGGGTCTCAAACTGACCTCATTATCATTACTGTTTTTAACAACAGTATTATTTTATTAGCATACATTAACCTTAACACATGTTAACGATACATAGGTATATTTCCCTTTTTTTCAAGCTTTAGACTGGTCAACCATTGCCTCCTCTGGTTCTGGGACATCTGTTAGTTTTAAACCTTAATAATTTTTATATTAATTTAAACTTTAAGCTATAAAGTGTAATCTCTGTTAGGGTAGATAACAAATTATCCATAACAAGATTTGAAGATTAATAAACTTAATTAACTATCTATATCGCCTTTAAGCTCTTCCACTGTCAAATTTGAGAGAATCAGAAAAACCTGGGGGTTATTTGCTAAGTCTTACTTAGAAAAATATAGGAACTAAGAAAATTTTCTTTAACCTCAAGCCAATAAATCTAATTATTACAGGAGAAATCGGTTTATGAAATTAGCTTACTGGATGTATGCAGGGCCTGCTCATATCGGGACTTTACGCATTGCCAGTTCTTTCAAAAATGTTCATGCAATTATGCACGCACCTTTGGGAGATGATTATTTTAATGTAATGCGATCGATGTTGGAGAGGGAGAGAAATTTTACCCCTGTAACAGCTAGCGTAGTCGATCGCAATGTTTTGGCACGGGGTTCACAAGAAAAAGTAGTTGATAATATTACTCGCAAAGATAAAGAGGAAAAGCCAGATTTAATTATTTTAACTCCTACTTGTACATCTAGTATCTTACAAGAAGATTTACAAAACTTTGTCGATCGCGCCCAATTAGATGCGAGTGGGGATGTAATGCTAGCAGATGTTAATCATTATCGCGTTAATGAATTACAAGCAGCCGATCGCACTTTAGATCAGGTAGTACAATTTTATCTCAAGAAAGCAAATAAAAAAGGCGAACTACCGACACAGAAAACTGAAAAGCCTTCTGTAAATATTATTGGGATGTCTACTCTTGGTTTCCACAACCAACATGACTGTACCGAATTAAAACGCTTAATGGCAGATTTGGGGATTGAAGTAAACGAAGTCATTCCTGAAGGAGCTTCGGTTCATAATTTGAAAAACTTGCCCCGCGCTTGGTTCAACCTCGTGCCTTACCGAGAATTGGGTTTAATGGCTGCTAAATATCTAGAAGCAGAATTCGGTATGCCTTATATCGATATAACCCCGATGGGAGTAGTAGAAACTGCTCGTTGTATCCGTAAAATTCAACAAGTAATTAATACTCAAGGCGCAAAAGTAGATTACGAAGAGTATATTAATAATCAAACTCTTTATGTATCTCAAGCAGCTTGGTTTTCTCGTTCGATCGACTGTCAGAATTTAACTGGTAAAAAAGCAGTTGTCTTTGGTGACAATACTCATGCTGTGGCTATGACGAAAATCTTGGCTCGCGAAATGGGTATTCACGTAGTTCTAGCTGGTACTTACTGCAAATATGACGCAGATTGGTTTAGAGAACAAGTGAGCGAATACTGTGATGAAGTACTCATTAGTGATGATAACGCAGAAATTGGAGATGCGATCGCTCGCCTCGAACCCGCAGCTATTTTTGGTACACAAATGGAGCGTCATGTCGGTAAACGACTTAATATTCCCTGTGGTGTAATTGCTGCACCTATCCACATTCAAAACTTCCCCATCGGTTATAAACCTTTTGTGGGATACGAAGGTACTAATCAAATTGCCGATCTAGTCTACAATTCCTTTACTTTAGGAATGGAAGATCATCTGCTGGAAATTTTTGGGGGACATGATACTAAAGAAGTCATTACCAAAGGAATTTCTGCCGATTCCGATCTAAATTGGCATAAAGAAGCTCAAGCAGAATTAAATAAAGTTCCTGGTTTTGTGAGAGGTAAGGTAAAACGCAATACTGAAAAATTTGCTCGTGAGAGGGGGATCGGTGAAATTACCCTAGAAATTATGTATGCAGCCAAAGAAGCAGTCGGTGCTTAATTAAATCTGATTTTGGGGTAAGGCGAGTTCTTACCCCGATTGTCGCTGCTGTATTTTTGGGAAAAATTATCTTGGTTTATTCTGAAGCTCAAGAAAAATTCTGTTATACTGAGAGACGGCAAATACACCTATTGATTTAAATGGCGATCGGTGCGATTCTCGTTTTCAAGTGAATAGGTTTATGGGTGCGTAGCTCAGGTGGATAGAGCAACTGCCTTCTAAGCAGTCGGTCACAGGTTCGAGTCCTGTCGCACCCGTTTTAGTTAAACCCGTGCCATGCTTAGAAGGCAGTTACTTACCAACCTTCACTAACTCTAGTAAAATGAATTGGGATTAACTTCTATTCCCCAACTATTCCCCAAAATTATACTTGTAAGCAAGTACTTTACGAAGAATTTGTATTACTTTGTATTTTTCGTAAAGTATAATCCCCAACTATTCCCCAAAAAAAAATAACCGTCTAGCTTTTATCACGCTTTCGGCTATTCTGTCAAAGAGCGATATTTACTCTATTTGTTATTCGTTATCACCGATAACAGCTAAAATAATCTCGGTAGAAACATCGTAATATTCGGCTATTTTATCCAATGACCAGTGATTATCTAGCTTGTCTCGCATATCATCTCTAATTATTCCAAAATGAATGTTAACCAATTTACGCTCTAGCTCAGATTCTAATTTCCCACAAAGTAAAACTGTTTTTAGGGAATTCTGTAGCTTTTTCTGAATTGTCGGTCTAGTGGGCATATTGTTTTTATTTTCCTTTATTTTTAACGAAAGGCTTTTAACAATCCGTGCTGATTGTCAATCCATTCTTTGCTGTAGGTAGGAGGATAAGCATAATCGCTCTTTAACGCTTTACTTATAGCGATAATATCTTTAGGCTCAATCCAGTTATGCTTTAGTAGATAGCCAAAATAGAAACTAAGTTTTTCCCAAGTTAACCGACGCT
The DNA here is from genome assembly GCA_051439545.1 of Xenococcaceae cyanobacterium. Taxonomy (GTDB): domain Bacteria; phylum Cyanobacteriota; class Cyanobacteriia; order Cyanobacteriales; family Xenococcaceae; genus JASJDJ01. The sequence continues at coordinate 4,285 of JBFRWK010000040.1, forward strand.
CGGCAACATAAATAGCACCAAGTTTTTTAGTTCTAGGGTTATTTATCCTTTTAGCTTCTC
>JBFRWK010000041.1:0-22262 GCA_051439545.1 Xenococcaceae cyanobacterium
CTTCTTATGTGGCTGGTATAACCCAGACTTAAAACTATCAGATAGATGGTTTCTCTGTATTAATTGCGGTTCTTTCATCGAAAGAGATTGGAACGCCAGTATTAATTTAAGTAGGTGGAGTCAACACCGAACTGACGCTTGTGGACAAGTAGCTGCCGACAGCCTTGATTGAAGCAAGAATTTTTCTTTTTCTAGCTTATTAGTTAGCAAATGTTAGTAAAAAATGAACGGATACTGAGGAAACCCCAAAATATCCAACCACCTAAGTAGCTGATAGCTGACAGCTTATAAACGCCGTCTATTCATGGGAAAACTACCGTTAACTAGCAGAATTAAAATCAGCCCCAGCTAAAAGACTATTCGCATCAATTCCGACAACAGCAGCAATTAGATCGTCAGCAAATAAAATTAGGGCATTGCCACTCTCATCTTGGGAAAAGCTATAAGCATTGTTATCAAAATTGAGTTGAATGTTATCTACACCAAGCTCAAAGTCTTGAATAATCGCATAACCTGCCGTGCCATCTTCGATATAGAAAACACTATTTACATCTCCTAAAACAAATGTATCTACACCGCCATCACCTGTTAAACTATCTATCTCACCCCTTTCTGTTCCACCTTTGCCACCAGTAAGGGTATCATTTCCAGCACCGCCAGTAAGAGTATCGCTTTCTGTGCCTCCGTCTAGGGCATCATCCCCATCACCACCAATTAGTAAGTCAAAATCCCCAGCACCAAAGAGGTCGTCATTGCCTTCTTCCCCTAATATACGGTCATTGCCTGCGACTCCATTCATTGAATCATCGCCTGTTCCTCCTGATAACTGGTCATTGCCTCTATTAGCATTAATATCGTCATTACCAGAACCACCAAAAACTAGATCGTCTCCCAGACCCGCTAATATTCGATCGTCGCCATCTTCACCATAAAGAACGTCATTCTCTCTACCGCCGTTTAAAAAATCATCCCCATCACCGCCCTCTAATCGATCGTTTTCATCATCTCCAAACAGAGAATCATCCCCATTGCCGCCAATTAGAGTATCATCCCCATCACCGCCAAACAGAAGGTCATTATCTTCTCCTCCATTTAGTTCGTCTTCTCCTTCATCTCCCTTGAGAAAGTCATCGCCATCTTGACCAGATAAGCTGTCATTTCCTTCTTCCCCGCGAACAATATCCCGTTCTGCGCTACCATCAAATATATTATCTCCTTCAGTATCTCCTAATCGATCTCGAAGGCTTTCGGGACGGGTTCGATCGCGATTTTCGTTTCTTTCGTTAAGTCTTTCACCTATTCGTCTTTCAGTTCTCATTGCTTCTATCTCCTAATTCCCGATTGCTATAGTTCTTGACTTTTCCTGAGAATTTATATCTCAAAACAATTGGCTTAAAAAACTTGAGATATACAGTCATACACCTTTTAAGATAATGAAGTTACCGTTAGGATATCTGCCAAAATGGCAGTTTTTTTCTTTAGCCTGAATCTAAAATGTCTGTAAGTAACAACTAACAACTAACCACTAACCACTAACCACTAACCACTGTACGGGCGCAAGCCTTGCGCGGATACTAACTATCAAAGATCCAACTGTTGTTTAGCCAGATGGTAATAAAGATTGCGTTGTTCGATCAGTTCTTCGTGAGTACCTTGTTCGGCGATCGCTCCTCGATCGAGTACTATAATCCGATCGGCATTACGGACGGTAGAAAGACGGTGAGCAATAATAAAAGTAGTACAATTACGGCTAATACGGGCCAAATTGTCCTGAAATCTTCTTTCTGATTCCGTATCGAGGGAACTGGTTGCTTCATCCAAGATTAAGATTTTGGGTTCTCCTAATAAGGCGCGAGCGATCGCAATTCTTTGTCTTTGTCCTCCAGAAAGAGTCGATCCCCGTTCTCCTACTTTGGTGTTATAGCCTAAAGGCATAGCTTGAATAAAAGCATGAGCCTCAGCCATCTTCGCAGCTTCGATCGCTTTTTCTAAAGTAAATTCTGGTCGATAGAGGGTAATATTTTCTAAGATAGTTCCCGAAAACAAGAAACAGTCTTGGGGTACTACTCCCAATTGCGATCGTAGAGATTGGGGGGATACGTGCTGGATGTCGTTTCCATCGATCCAGATTTGACCATTTGTGGCGAAATATAAACCCTGTAATAACTTAACTAAAGTGCTTTTTCCCGAACCACTACGACCTACAATAGCTAGGGTTTGCCCTGCTTTGACTTCAAAAGTAATATTCTGAAGTGCATTACGGGTTTCTTCAGTTTCGTAGCGGAAAGTAACATTTTCAAAGCGGACATCACCTCGTAATGGTGGTATGGGCAGCATTTCCTTACCAGGAGTATCTTCTTGTTCTGTGTCAAAGACATCATTAAGTCTTTCAACAGAAATTAATACTTCTTGTAGTTCATCCCAAAGTCCCACTAGAGCAATTACAGGACTAATAATATGACCTTTCATCATGTTAAATGCCACAAACTGACCGATAGTTAAATTGTCTTGAATCACCAAAGTTGCGCCATACCACAATAAAGCAGTTCCACCAATAGAATTAATTAATCCACTCAAAAGTCCTAAATTAATTGCCAGTTTTTGACCTTTAAAGCGTACATTAATTTGATGAGTTAAGAGGTCTTCCCAACGCCAGCGCACTTCTTGTTCGGCTGCTACTGATTTTACGGTAGATATTCCCGTCATCATTTCTACCAAAGAAGAATTTTGATCTGCTGCTGCATTAAATCTTTCTCGCGATAACTTTCGCAGTAAAGGAGTTGCCACCAGAGTCAAAATTATAATAGGTGGAATTAATGCCACAACTAACATAGTCAGTTTCCAGTTGTAATAGAGCATTAACCCCAAATAAACAAAGCCAGTAACAAAATTTAACCACGACAACAAAACTTGTCCCAGTAAAAATCGCTGAATTTTTGAGTTTTCCCCGATCCTGGTAGTAATATCCCCAACTCGACGGGATTCAAAAAACTTCAGAGGTAGAGTTAAGGTATGGTTAATAAAACCACTAACCATTGTTAAGTTAATCCGGTTAGCAAAATAACTCATCAAATAGTTACGAGTGGCAGATAAACCCATCCTCCACAGACCAAAGATCAAAGCTCCAATCACAAAAACATTCAGAGTGGTTTGACTTTTGTTAACTACGATTTGGTCGAGAATGATCTGGGTAAATAAAGGCGAAACTATCCCAAAAATTTGAATTAACACCGAAAGGAGGATAACTTGCAAGGCTAAGTTGCGATAAGGCAAAAGCAGACCGAAAAATCTACCTAGAGAGGGTTTTTCGTTGGGGGTTTGATAGAGACGCTCGGTAGGATTGAGTAGCACCGCATATCCCGTCCAACTATCTAGAAATTCTTGGCGAGATAAAATATATTTTCCTTTAGCGGGATCGGCAACTAAGATGCGATCGCCTCTAACCCAATAGACTACTATATAATGATCTCCTGCCCAATGAGCAATCCAGGGGTTACTTTGTTCTATCAAACGATTGAGACTGGCTCGCACGGGTCGAGCTTGATATCCCAAGCTTTCTGCTGCTTTAGTCAGACCTTTGAGGGTAACCCCCGTACGCCCAATTCCCGCTAGTCTGCGTAGATAATTAATCGTAAATCGTTTACCCCAGTACTGACTGATCGCGCCCAAGCAGGCAGCACCACAGTCCGAAGAACTTTGTTGTTGCATAAAAGGGTAACGATTCCAAAACCGAGAAAGAGTTTTTCTGGGTTGAGGAAAGTTAATGGGGTAAGAATTTTGCTGGACTTTATTAGGGGATGAAACTTGGCTCTTATTTTCGATAGTTAGAATAGAATCCGACTGCTGCTCCTTCGGGGTAAAAACTATGGTTTTGGCAGGGCGGTTGGGTTGAGATTCTGATGATTCAGGCTTTCCATAGATATTAACCAAAGCAGGAGCGATCGCACAAACGCTCGTCCAATGCTGTTGGGGTAAGTGATAGATGAATAAATCAGTTTTAGCCACCCAATTATCGGGAATGGGGGCGGGATAACCCCAAAAAGAACCTATCTCTATAGATTTATCGCGTTTTTGACCTTGACGCAGCCAAAAGAAATTGAGGTTAGCCTTTGCAAGATTTGTTCCTGCGGGAATGTGGCGTTTTTCTAAGTAAGGAAGTATTTGCTCTATTCGATGACTAGAAAGAGAATGTAAAGCAGTTAAAGTTTTAAAAAAAATCAGGCTTTGCCTATTGCGAATTTCATTCAACCAGTGTTCTTGGAGTTGTGGTAATTTAGTTAGCTGAGATTGTAATTTTGCTAGGGGAATCTTGGCTATTTGTACTTTAGTTTCAGAGGGGATCGCTTTGTGCTTTGATGAAACTGCGATCGCTTTATAAGGCAAATATTCTGAAGTAAAAAGAGGTTCGCTGCCGAAAGTCGCTCCTTCTGTCAGTAATCCGATAGAAACTTCTTGCTGTTTTTGGGCATCCCAACTCAACAATCGCACTTGTCCTTGAATAACTAGATAAAGAAACCGATCTCGTTGAGAATTACCCTTTTTACGAGAATTTAATTTTTGCTGTCGTACAAAATTACTAATTAAATCTCCAAGCTGAAACTCTAAAATTTCCCAATCTCGACTCAAGTTAACTAAAATCTCTCTACTAGCTAGATCTATGTTTAGTTGTTTCTCTAGTGCTGGGATGAGCAAATCTAGTTGACTTTGCTCGTGAGAAACCGACTGAATCCGAGTATTTTGATTCATCTTTATAAATAACTAATTGAGTTAAACGGCAGTATTGCGATTATTTGCTTAAGTCTAGTGTTATCTTTGGTGACCGATCGGAACCGCTATTTAACTAAATAACTACCAAAAAATGTGACGAGCGTTCGTAACAGGGCAAGAACAACCCATCTATTTTTTTAATCAACTCGTAGTAATTGTTACGGTTGTACTTATTTTTGGCTTATATAATGTTGGCTAAACAATATGTCGAACATAAAGATTGCTAGCTATCGAACCTCAGCAACACGAGTTCATTGTTAGTTAGATGAATATTTGTTCTAACCAATTTTCTCAAAGCTAATAGAGTAAATCGAGTAAAAGGAAAAAGTTTGGAGATCGGTAGTTTTTCGGAATCTATAGCAACGGGGAAGTGAGACAAGAGCAATATCTACTGATTTAAGATCTTGCTCACTAGCATAGTACCTCAACTGCAAAGATCCTCCAAAGTATTTTACATATTCTTTACAACTTAATTATCCAATTATTTTTTGAGCAGTCTGAACCAGTATTTCGATGGCTCGTCCCTCATAGCTTGACTGAAGGCATATTCCAGATAAGGATTTAATAATTAATTTAGAAAATAGACGATCGCCCTTATACATTTTCCATAATTTCCTCACAATTCCTTCACATTTTAGAAATATGTTTAAAACAGAACCCTTACGAGCTTAAATCAAAGTAATTATCTGTTAATCAAGCTTGAAGCTGTTAAAGCTTAGATTTTGTAACTTAGGCAACGGGAAGTGAGTTTCAAAAGATAATTACGTTAACCTGTGAAAATACTTAGATTTTTTTCTAGGATTAAGCTCGCTTTGAATTTAAACCTGGTTTATTGCTAAAGCAGAATTTTCACAAGGTACGAACAAAAAAATCGATCTTAAATTTGGGTGGTGTATGCAATTTTTTTCTTCAACATCAACTGTTCCTGACGTTTCTTCTAGAAACATTCTGAAAAATCAGCAAAAAGTTCCAGTCGTTACTCAAAAACAAGCAGTCGTTACTCAAAAACAAGCAACAGAAATAGCTCCAAATTCTACATCGGGCGTACAAACAACTTCTTGCTGGTCTCCTACTTTAAATCAAGTTTTGGAAGAACCACCTGCTAGTTTTCCCCAGCATCTTACTATAGGAGCAATATTCTTTTGTCTCGCTTGTGGTGTTTGGGCTTGGTTTGGCACAATTGACGAAGTCAGCAAAGCCAAAGGCAAGCTAATTCCTCAAGGAGAAACTTACAAAATTGAGCCAATAGAGCTAGGTCAAGTTAAAAATATTGCCGTTGAAGAAGGAGAAAAAGTAAAAGCAGGACAAACTTTAGTAGAGTTAGATACCGAGCTAGCACAACAAGAAATAGTAAGACTAGAACAAATGCTCCAAGCTTATAAAAATGAACTGAGTCAAAAACAAGCTCTAAGAGAAAAATTAAGTTTAGAAGCAAAAACCAGTGCAGATATTACTAAAGCAGAAGCTTTAGCCAAACAGACTGCAATTTCTCTAGCTGAGGAAAAAGTTACTACTTTTAGAGGATTATTAGCTCGACAACAAGCAGAAGTACAAGCCTATAATGCTCAGCTAGCGAGCTTAGACAGCCTCTCAACTTTGACCCAAGAAAACTTGAGTCAATTAGAAGCAGAAAAAGTATTGCGTCAAAAACGCTTAAATAAATTACTCCCTTTAGCGCAACAAGGAGCAATATCTCAGGAATACGTCTTTCAAGTAGAGCAATCCTTACGGGAAACAGAAAGACAGATTACTCAAAGTCAAATTCAAGAAATCGCCAATACTAGAGAACAAATATTTCAATCCCATCAAGCTATGCGAGAACTTCAAGCTCGTATAATTCAGAATCAAGGAGAATTAGCCTCCGCATTCAAGGAAGTCAAAAAGCTAGAGGTCGAGTTAATTCAGAAACTAGCAGAAGGAAAAAGAATTCAGCTAGAAACTCAACAGAAAATCAAACAAATAGAATTTGAGCTAGCGCAAATAAACAGCAAAATTGGCGATACTCAAAATTTGTTATCTGCTGCTAGAGCAAAGGTACGACAAAAATTCCTGAAAGCTCCAGTGGATGGTACTGTTTTGGCTCTTAACCTCGATAATTCTGGTAAAGTAGTTCAAGCTGGTGAAACCGTAATTGAAATTGCACCTGAGGGAGTTCCCCTGATTCTTTCTGCATTGCTACCCAACCAAGAAGCAGGATTTGTCAAAGAAGGAATGCCCGTGCAGGTAAAATTAGATGCCTATCCCTATCAGTATTATGGACTCACATCTGGCACGGTAACCTATCTTTCTGCTGATGCTAAACTCGATCCCCAATTAGGAGAAGTATATCAGGTAGAAATAGAGTTAGAACGCAACTATGTAACAGAAGCTCGGCAAAAAGTTCCCTTCAAAGCAGGACAGACGGCCACAGCAGATATTGTCGTTCGCCGTCGTCGTCTTCTGGACGTTTGGCTAGAACCCATTAAAAAGCTACAACAAGATGGGATTGAAATGTAGATCTAATTATCGTAAATAGCTTATTAAATTCTTACTAAATTCAATGAATACTAAAGAGTATATTAGTCAGGCACCAAAAGCATCTGCAAGTAAACTCGATCGAGTAATGGAAGCCAAACAGTTCGATTGCATTGTCGAAGCAATTCTCGCTGGTAAATATTCCTGGGCTTGTGTCTTAATTTTACGCTTTGCTGGATACAATCCCCTACACTATATTCCCTATCGAACTTATAACAGATTGATTAAGAATAACTCTCAGCGTCAGACTTTGAAACAAGTGCAACGTCAAGGAGATCGCGATCGAGCCGAAAAATCTTTGGATCGTTCCTCTTACAAAGTTAACGATCTTAGCTATTTGGACGTTGTTTGTTCTGAAGAAAGTAAAATAAAAGGTGGTAAGAGAATTTATTTACTGGCAGATTGGGACAGAGCAGAAAACAATTTTGATGAGAATGTTACGATGACTTTTTTGCCACAAACTTAGCTTCTGTCTTCAGATTTCGAGAACAATAATTTGAGGAAGTTGTGAAAGTCTAGTAGCTACTAACTACTAACAACTAACAAAGAAATGAATGTTGACACTTTATTAAAAAGATATGCTTCGGGAGAGCGCGATTTTAGCAATGCTGAGTTGAGTGGAGCTAATCTAGAAGGGGTTACTTTTAGTGGGATTAATTTAATTCGCGCTAATTTGAGCAATGCCAGACTGAAAAATAGTAATTTGGGCGGTGCATTTTTAGTCCTTGCCAATCTTAGCGGAGCAGATTTGAGTAAAACAATTTCGATCGCCGTCAATTTCAGTGGAGCAAATCTTAAAGAAGCTAATTTATCTGAGAGTAAGTTGATTGAAGCGATCTTAACTGGCACTTGGTTACAAAGAGCTAATTTGAGTAATGCCAATCTCCAAGGCGCAATCTTAGCTGGAGCAAACTTGATTCAAGCTAACTTACGAAAAGCAGATCTAAGAGGAGCAAATCTTTATGGTGCAGATTTAAGACAGGCAGATTTAACCGATGCCATGATAACTCACGCTAATCTACGAGGAGCAAATTTAGAAGGAGTAATTATGCCAGATAAGGTTATGGCCGTCTAGGTAAGGTTATAATAATGAGTAGGAGAAGAGGAATAATGGACTCAACTAAGCTACTGAAAGAATATGCAGCAGGAGCAAGGAGTTTTGTTGGTGTAAACCTTATTGGGGTCTGTTTATCTCGTGCCAATCTTCGAGAGATTAACTTACAAAGTGCCAATCTAATTGGCGCAAACTTAAGTGGCGCAGACTTATCAAGGGCAAATTTAAGTAAAGCCAACTTAATCGGAGCTAACCTGAGTGCTGCTAACTTAATCGGTGCCGATCTCAGCAATGCCGATCTAATTGGCGCAAATTTAGGTGGTGCTAAGTTAGCCAATGCCAACCTACAAGCGATCGCCCTCAATGGAGGGAATATGAGTGGAGCCAATTTGGGTGGTGCTAATTTGAGTCAAGCATCTTTAAAAGGGGCTAATTTTAGTGGAGCGTTTTTGAATGCTATTTTTACAGAAGCGAATCTGCGTAATGCCAATTTAAGCAGTACCAGTTTGGTTAAAGCCGACTTAAGTGGGGCAAATTTACAAGGAGCAAATTTAGTCGGTGCTAATCTTTCTCAGGCTAATCTCTACGAAGCAATTTTAGTTGAGGCTAATCTCAGTAGTGCCAATTTAACAGGAGCAAATTTAACCTTAGCCAATTTGGACAAAGCCAATTTGAATCGAGAAAGTTTATCAGAAGTAAAATTAGAAAGTTTAGTGACTGATACTCCGCCACGTCCGTCATAAACGCCTGGGGAGACCCCAGGCGACGCGGACTTGTAAAAGCGGTGAGAACCCGCGGAGGGTTGAGGGGCTGTGTGCGGAACCTGCGTCCGCACCTTGTAAGCCCCGTCCTCCGCAAGGGAAGGCTCACCAAGACACGACGGAGCCTCCACCTCACCCCATTTCGCGGTTAATTAATCGAGATTATTTAGGTTTTAAATACTGCTGTTAATTTGATTCATTAGACATCTCCAGAAACTCCAATTTTTGAAGCTTATCATCAGGAGTTGAGTGTAATTATTGGAGATGTCTATTAAGTTGTTATTTCTTAGTAATTTGAAGATAATTAATAAATTTAAGAGGAAAAATCATGAATAGTAACGATCCAAGAAAATATAAACATTTCTGCATTTTTGATTACTTTTTAGATGGAGTATTTCTTAAATGGGAAGAAGTAAAAGGAGAATGTCCCATACTTGTTCGCGGACAAGATTGGGTAGTTTGTTTAGAAGATGGAACGGAAATTACTGCCAAAATTAGCGGAATAGAGGTTGTTAGTGACAATGAACACAGAATATTGCTGAGTTCTACTTAAGAAATAGCAGACAACGCCCAAGAACCTTGCCATAGGAAGATGAGGACACGGTTTGTCAAATCTGTAAAGCGCGTGAACCAATAAGTTAACGCGCTTGTTCTCATTCCAGGCTCACTCTTCGGGTAGAGACATACCGCTTCCAACTCGCAATGCTAAAGTCGAGCATTAACACCAAGAAGTCTTCACAAGTTACTCAAAATATTTGGCTAAATTAAAACTGAGAAAGATTGAGAGGAGGTTCGACTATAGGCTTCATAAGGAGGTGCAAGAGAATGAAAAACCGCTTTTTTCCCGTCAGCGATCGCTTATTTGTTCTTTGTGTTTGCCATCATAACTATAGGGGAATCCCAGCTATCTAACCTAGTATTAGCTAATCCCGAAGCGGAAACTACATTTGCCCAAAAAATCGATAATCTCAAGCAGTCGGGTCAAAATTGGATTGAAATCGACCTTTCCGATCGACATTTATTCGCCTGGGAGGGTAAAAATCAAACCTTTACAGCGGTTATCTCCACGGGAAAAGAAACAACGCCAACTCATCCAGGCATTTACACTATTCAAAGAAAATATCCTCAAGATAGGATGCGCGGTACAGACTACGATATTCCCGATGTTCCCAACGTGCTTTATTTCGATCGCGGTTATGCTCTTCATGGTGCTTACTGGCACAATAATTTTGGCTTGCCAGTCACCCATGGTTGCATTAATCTTCCCATTCATAATGCTCAATGGCTATTTGATTGGACGAAAATTGGTACACCAGTGGTGATTCACCCATAATGTTAGCAAAAGCACGAATAGTTTATTCTTCACAACTTCTTCAAAATCTTTTTTTAATCTATAAGCAGAAGAAAAAAACATCCTCACAATCTACAATAATGGAGGTTAATGATGACATTGAGTAGATGGCAACCATTCCAAGAATTAAGTACCATCAGACAACAAATGGATCGCCTATTTGAAGATATGCTTTCTGCTGGCGATCGTAATTGGATGGGTTTACATAGCATGGGAGGAATGTGGACTCCAGCCGTAGAACTTCAAGAAACAGATAAAGAATTAGTTCTCAAAGCACAAATTCCAGGTATTGATGCCAAAGATTTAGATGTAGAAGTTGGCGAAGATCGAGTAACTATTTCGGGAGAACATAAAGAAGAAATAAAAGACGAAGATAAAGAAAAAAATTACTTCCGTTCTGAATTTCACTATGGTAAGTTTCAAAGAGATATTCCTTTACCTATGTCGATTAAAACCGACCAGATCGAATCTAACTTTAAAGATGGTGTTCTAACTCTTACCATGCCCAAACTAGGAACCGAACCGAAAAAAGTGGTCAAAGTCAATTTGGGAGATAGTTAAATTTTAGCGGTTAGTAGATGGGGGTTAATTTTAACAGCTTTAAGCTCTAAGCCTGGTTTAATTCCTCCAATCGCTGAGTGGAAACAGGCATAGTGGGGGTTAACTCCCCACGGACATCTGAGGTGGCGCGTGGCGAACTTGGTTCGCCACTTCAAGACCGCTGTCACGGTGAGCCGTACAACGGCTCACCCGTGTCCTCTTCTATGGGAGTAAAAAAGCTTATAGCTAAAAGCTTATGGCTCGATCGCTAATCGCGAAGCGATTTTAATTTAGTATTAGTTACGATTTGAAAATAACAGTTAATGCCTAGCAGGGACAAGTAGTACGGGACAGGTTGCTTTGCGGATAATGCCTTCGCTGACACTTCCGACTAAAGTTTTATATAAAGCACCATGACCATGAGAACCGATCGCGATTAAATCTGCCTCAAGTTTATCAGCTTCTCTGAGAATGGTTTCCACTGTTGCTCCTTGAATAAGTAGAGGAGTTACATCAATTCCATTTTGTTCCAACTCTAAAGCTTTATCCTGAAGGTCTTGATGTTCTTGTCTGAGAGTTTTAGCTCTCCAGTCTCTCTTGGATTGTGGTCCCGTATCATAACCGACAAAATCAGGTTCGGGAGCAGCAATATGTATTAGCCACAATTTACAAGAAAAAGCTTTAGCTATTTCTGCTGCTTTAGATATAACCATAGGAGTAAGGTCGGAAAAATCTATTGCTGCCAGAATATTATCCATGAAGAAGTGACTCCTAACTGCTAACCAATAATTCTAACCAATAACTACTTTAATACCTCTTCTTCACAAGTTCTTCAAGCTTATTGCTTATTTTAAAACTGAAAGTAAATAGCTGATGAGGTATGTGATGCCTACTACCGTTGATTATTCAATTAGTGAAATCAAAGATGAAGCTCGTCATTTAGTAGAAAAAGGAGCGATCGATCGCCAGCAACCAATTTATATTCTGTGCAAATTTATTCCCCCAAGAGAATGGGTCTGTGTTGAATGTGAATTAGAAATAAATGGTTATTTGTTGAGAGACCATATTTGCGATCTTTTAAGTAAAGAAACCTGGGAAGATGACTAGCTGTTAGCCCGTTCGGTATTTTATAGCATGAGAGCAGGAGTAGAAAATGGAAAGTTATGATTATGTAATTTTAGGTGCGGGTTTAGGGGGATTATCCGCAGCAGCTTGTTTGACTCGTCAGGGATATCGGGTAGCTGTTTTAGAACAGCATTATTTACCAGGTGGTTGTTGTCATACTTTTGACTATGGGGATTACAGCTTTTGCGCTGATGTTCACTATATTTATCAATGTGATGAGGGACAAGCGGTTAAACAATTTCTCAAATATATCGATCGCGATGTTCCTTTTAATTCTCTCGATCCAGACTGCATCGATCGAGTAATTACCCCAGAGGTTGATTTTCGCATCCCCTTAAACTGGGAAAAATTCCGCGGTCGTCTTTTGGCTACTTTTCCCGCAGAAGCAAAAGCAATTAATCTCTACTGCGATGAAATCAACCAGTTACACCAAGAACTACAGAAGTTGAATAATGAGGTGCATTGGTTCGATCTACATTGGTCTGATTGGCTATCCTTACCTAAATATTGGCATCTATTCACTAGACGTAACTGGACATTACAAGACCTTTACGATCGCATCGGACTATCGCCAAAACTACAAGCCTTACTAGCTGGACAAAGTGGTGACTATGGGTTGCCCCCCTCAGAAATTGCTCTAATTACTCATACATCTCTAGTGTGGGATTACTCAGAAGGTGCATATTATCCTAAATATCACTTTAAACATTTGGTCGATACTATTGTCTCTGCTATTAGAGAAGGCGGTGGAATAGTAAGGTATTCTACACCAGTACAGCATATTGAAGTAGAAAATCACGAGGTTAAGAATATTACAGCAGGAGGAAAAACCTATCAAGCCGATATCGCCTACATTAGTGACCTCGACCCGAAACTAACTGTAGAATTGATGCACAATTCTCTAGCTTTAAGCCAACAAGAGTATAGTCGTCTCACTAATTATGAATACTCTGCTAGTGCTTTTAATATTTATCTTGGTTTAGACTCTCGCTTTAAGCCTCAAGCTTACGGTCTGGGTAATTGGAATATTTGGTACTATCCTAATAGCGATCTCAATCAAGCCTATCAACAACAGCTTGAAGGTAATTTAGACCATCCTTGGCTCTTTGTTTCTTGTCCTACCCTAAAATCTGCCGAATCGGGAATAGCACCAGAAGGTCATCACGTTTTAGAAATTACTACGGTCTGCCCTTACAAACCTTTTAAGGAAATCCACGAAACCGACTTAAAAGCTTACAAAGCTAAAAAACGTGCAGTCTATAAACAAGTAATGGCTAGCGTTCGCGATTTGATTCCCGACATTGATAAATATACTCGGATGAAAGTTTATGGTACACCTACCACCAGCGAATATTATCTCGGACAGCCTCAGGGAAATATGTACGGTGCAAAACTAATTCCCGAACAAATTGGTTTAAATCGTTTGGGTTATGCCACTGAATTGCCCAATTTATTCTTAGTTGGCGCGAGTGCGGGTTATCCTAGTGTTCCTGGCGTAATTAGTAACGGTATGGATGTAGCAGAAATGTTAACTGGAGAGGCAATTCGGCAGAGAAAATATGAATCTGAGTTGGTTTTTATTTAGTTGGCAGGGGCGAACGCTTGTTCGTCCACACGGTTGTTAGTGATTAGGTAAGAATAGCCGTTCGTTTGCCCTGAAAGCGAGCGGTTAGGGAGTAATTAAAAATGACGAAAATAAATCCCATCAACTATCGGGAAAAGATTATTATCTTGTGGGGAGTGTTTCTTTTAGGGACATTGTTTCACACTCAATTAGCTTTAATGCCTTTGTTTCATGGTATTGACGTGGCTATTATGGGACACCATCACCAAGAAGCTGCGACTATGGCAGAGATAGCACCTATTTTATGGGGAATGTTAGCATTTTTCTTGTTTCCCCTACTAGCGATTATTACTACTGCATTTTACGAGTTTAAACGGTATCGATTGTTTCATTTTGGTTTGACTTTATTTTACACGGTTTTAAATTTTCTTCATGTAGTTATGGATTTATTTGTTACTCCTATTGCTTGGTATCAAATTATTTTAATGGTGCTGTTATTATTTGTTGGCATCTTATTAAATATTGTCTCCTATCAATGGATAAGATTTAATTCCTACAGTCGTAAGTTTGCTTCAACAAGTAAATAAAATTCTTAACTTAATTAAAAAGTGAGAAATTAATTATGTCTAAAACAAAACCAATATTAAACCAAAGCTCAGTAAAAAACTTTGCTACTTCGACAATCCTTGATGCTTTTGCCAAATCCGAACAAGATAATCTTGAAATTGGTGTAGAGTTGAAAAACGCGATCGCTGAAATAATTGAGATGATTTCTTTAATTGAAGCCGATAATGACAGTCACATCACGGCAGGTATTGAAGGAATTCTTGAAGGTATTTTAATTCGTCAAAGAGGTTCGATTGAAAGTTTAAAGTCACAAATAGAGCATTTACAAATTAGGCTAAATAAAGCAAATCGCGAACTACAGCAACAAATAGAATTAGTTTTTCAAGAGCTTGAGAATATTAGTCAAATTCAAGATGATCGCCTGAAAAAAGCTATTAATAATGCCCTGGTAAATATCGATCGCTAACCACTATAGCGGTTCTCAAATCAATGAGGTACAAAGTTGTTCGTTTTAAGGCAGAAGGCAGAGGGCAGGAGGCAGAAGTAAAATGTACCTCAGTAAACTGAGAAACGCTATATAACTTTTTACTCTTTCAATTTTGAGGAGGATAGGTTTAGATAACGTTCGATTAAAAGGATAGCAACGATATCATCTATCGGACGAGGAGGTATCCGCATTCCTGGAGGAATTAACTTTGTCAAACCTCTGGGGGGATACATTTGCCAATAGCGATCGCGTGCTTCTAAAGAACTATTTCGCTCATCTACCATGACAATAGGAATTGATGGGGGTAAATTCGATTTAATTTTTTGTTGCCAACTTTTAGCTGTAGTTTGATTACCCATGACCACTAATTCGAGGGGAAACTTCTGGCATAATTGTGCGAGCGTCGCGATCGCTTTTGCTGACTCTACTACTTGATGGAAATGAACCTGGCGATCTTCTTTGTCCATCACTGCCACACCACATTTATCTCTACCTGGATCGAAACCTAAAATCATCACTTTTACATACTCATAACTACTTCGCCATCATTCAAGACAACAATTTTTAATTTAAGAGGTCCAGAAGTATAAGTAGTATCGGCTACAATTGCTTTCATTTCATCTAAAGAGGCTGAAGATTCTGCGACCTTATCGATAAATCGAACTAAATTAGTAATGCTATTGTCTCCTACTTCTATATCTCCTATAATACCAGCCCTTTGAGCGCGAAATTGAGAAGCAGCAAGTAACCAATTTAATCTTTCTTGGATATCATTACGATTTGTTTGTTCCGAATCTAAGGAAACGGTAGCTAATTCTTCTCCCGATGTAAATATTTCTTGATTCAAAGATAGGTCGATAAAAACACCGACTTGATTTTCTCCCTGAACGTAGTTACCCGCAGAAACAATCCGCATTACATAATCTTCACCATCTTCTATTTGCCTAGCTATCTGATTTACCTGAGCTTTGGTAATTTTAATTACTCTTCGCTCGAAGTTTTCTTCCTCGCCATAAATTGCTTTAATAGCATTACGATTAGCTTGTCTGAGTACTTGGTCGATCGCTGCGGTCGTCGCAGATGGATCGACAATTCTCACTTGAGCCGAAGCTAGGACTTGACCTTTCACGATGGCAATACGTCTTTCTCTAAGTTCTTGAATATAGGTTTGATAATATTCTTCTAGAGTTTTAGTTCTCTGTACCAAAAATTGTAATTGTGATTCTAGTTGATTCAGTTGTGCTTTTCTGGCTTGAAGCTCTCGATCTTTAGTGGCAATCCTACGATCGAGTTCTAAAATACTCTTATCTCTAGTAGAAATTTCTGCTTGAAGAGATTGTTTTTGTCGTTCTAATTCTTGCAAACGGGTTTCTCTAGCTTGCAAAATCCGATCTTGACTGGCAATTTTTTGTTCTCTTTCTTGGAGTTGGCTTTGTAGTTGTTGACTCTGCTCTTGTAATTGAGCGAGTTGTTCCAAACCGCGATCGCGTTCTGCCAAAAGGCTATTTAATTCGGCACGCATTTCACTAGCTTGAGCGGAAACAGTTTTTAGCTGAGTTTTGGCTTGCAGAAAATTTTGATTGATTTGTTCTAATTGCTGTTTGGCAGTGGTTTGCTGTGCTTTAACTGTAGCTAGCTGGGTTTCTACCTCTTGTTTTTCGGCGATGGCTTGATTTAATTCCCCTTCTACGCGCCGTTTTTCCCTGAGGATATCATCTAGTTGAAACAGACCTTTACGTAAAGATTCACTCAAGCTAAACAAAGTACCTAAAGTAGAAGCAGCAATAAATAAACCCGTAATAAAGGTAATTATCCTCGCCGTTTGACGAGGACGAAGATTAAATAATCGCAGTCTGGCTTTTCCTACCTTTGTTCCCAGGCGATCCCCCAAGACTGCAATTAAGCCTCCGAGCAATAAAATTGCTGCAATCAGAATCCAAGCACTGGTCATGCCGTCTTGGTACTAAGTAAACTGCTGAGAAAGAGCAACTGGGTTATGTACTGTTATTTTTTTCTTATGGATAGAGATCATATTTTCTTGTCGTAAATCTCCCAAAAGACGAGTAACAGTAACACGGGTTGACCCAATAGCTTCGGCGATCGCCTGATGAGAAAGTTTTAGATCGATTCTAATCCCTTCACTAGTAGGAATGCCAAAATCGCGACAGAGAATTAGTAAGAAGCTAACTAACCGAGAACCCATATCTCGATGAGCTAAAGTTTCGATCATCATTTCTGTTTGTAAAATACGCGAAGATAAACCCCGCAACATGATCATCGACAATTCTGGGTTGTCTTTGAAAGCTTGTTCTACTTGTTCGATCGGCGCAGATAGAAGTTCTACAGGGGTAAATGCCACTGCATGATAAAAACGATCTGAACTTTGTCCTGTAATTAAAGATAGTACGCCAAAGACACTATTCTCTCTTAACAAAGCTACAGTAATTTCTTCTCCTGCTTCATAAACACGAGATAATTTGACTGCGCCTTTAAGCAGAAAATAGACTCTTTCTGCGGGATCGCCAGGAAAAAAGATTGTTTTACCCCGTTCAAAGGATTCAACAATAGGAGGAAAAGAGCCACGACCAATTTGACGGAAAACAGATGCTAAAGGATTATTTTGAGTCAGAGATAGTTCCATCGAACTCACCAATACGGGAGAAGCTAAATTAATTTTTCGATCTTACGACCTTTAATGGTTAGATAAGAATGATTGGTATTTTGAGCAGCTATTTTGATAGACAGTAGAGGATCGAACGCAAAAAAGTTTTTAGTTCTTTATCTTGCACAATTATTCTACTTCGCTCAAAAAATTAGTATTTATTTACTTTATTCCATGCTTATCTTAGTTTACTTTCATACTATCAGTAGACAAATACTATAAAAATAAATTATTCGACCGATATGCTAGATTTAACTGGAAAAAATGCTCTCGTAACTGGAATTGCCAATAATCGCTCTATTGCTTGGGGTATTGCTCAACAATTACATCAAGCAGGAGCTAATTTAGGGGTTACTTATTTACCCGATGCTAAAGGACGCTTTGAAAAAAAAGTAAGAGAACTAGTAACCCCCCTCAATCCCAGTGTTTTTCTGCCTTGTGATGTCCAAAATGATGCCCAAATCGATGAAACTTTTCAGGCGATCGCGGGTTTATGGGATAAATTAGATATCTTAATTCATTGTTTGGCTTTTGCTGACAAGGAAGATTTAACAGGTAATTTTAGCGATACTTCTAGAGAGGGATTTACCAAAGCTTTAGAAATTAGTGCTTATTCTCTATCGGGACTGGCTAAAAGAGCAAAACCCTTAATGAAAGAAGGCGGAAGCATTATTACTCTTTCTTATTTAGGTGGCGTTAAAGTAGTCCCCAATTACAATGTGATGGGAGTAGCCAAATCTGCTTTAGAAATGAGTGTTCGTTATTTAGCTGCGGAATTAGGTTCGGATAATATTCGCGTTAATGCTATCTCGGCAGGTCCAATTCGTACTCTTGCTTCTTCCGCTGTTGGGGGTATTCTCGATATGATTCGCCATGTGGAAGAAATTGCCCCCCTCAGACGGACTGTAAGTCAGCTAGAAGTAGGTAATACTGCTGCTTTTTTAGCTAGCAATCTTGCCAGTGGAATTACAGGACAGGTCATCTATGTCGATGCTGGTTATGAAATAATGGGTATGTAAGTCTGGTAGGGGTGAAAGACTTTTTGCCCCGCCCTTAGTTCAGAAACGGTAAAATATATGCAGCTTAGCGATCGCCAAACACAAGACCAGCAAACAGCATCACAACTGTCATTTTCGCGGACAGCCTCAGTCACTAGAACCACAGGGGAAACTGAGGTAAAAGTTAGCCTTAATCTGGATGGTCGGGGTAAATGCGAGGTAGATACGGGCATTCCTTTTTTAGATCATATGCTGCACCAGATTTCTTCTCATAGCTTAATCGATCTCGAAATTAAAGCTAAAGGAGATCTCGAAATCGACGATCATCACACTAATGAAGATGTAGGTATTACTTTAGGACAAGCTTTAGCTAAGGCTTTAGGCGATCGCAAGGGAATTGTTCGTTTCGGTCATTTTGTTGCTCCTTTAGATGAAGCTTTAATTCAGGTAGCTCTCGATTTTTCAGGCAGACCTCATCTAAGCTACGGTCTAGAAATTCCGACCCAAAGAGTAGGCAACTATGATACCCAATTAGTCCGAGAGTTTTTTGTTGCTGTAGTCAATCACTCTCAAATGACTTTACATATTCGCCAGCTAGATGGGATTAACTCCCATCACATCATCGAAGCTACCTTTAAAGCTTTTGCTCGATCGATGCGGATGGCACTGGAAATCGATCCCCGTCGTACCACCAGCATTCCTAGTTCTAAGGGTGTTTTATAACAAAAACTCCTGTTAAAAATTAGCAGAATTATCTTCTTCTATGTAATAAGACTTAAGATCGATTAAAGAAAAAATTGTAGCTGCATAGAGAACCCAAAGCATATTATCAAATTCTTTTAGGGGGTTTTCTACCAAATTAGCAACGATTGTATAAGTCAAGTACAACATTGGCCATAAAACTTCAATGTCTTTGTTGGTACGAATTAAAGAGATCGCCTTACCTAAATTAATAAAGAAGCCAATAAAAAAGATCGATAAACCTACAAATCCTGTCGCTAGCAAGATTTCTAAAAAACCATTATGAGCATGGGGAATACCAGTATTTCCGTATGGGCCAAAGGCTAAATTAACATAGGCGGATGGACCTTCTAAGTTATGCCAAAATCCCTTGTATCCATATCCCAACCAAGGTTGTTGCTGAATCATATCCCATACATAAGACCAAATTTCTGTACGACCAGTTAAAGTAGGATCTTCACCAATAGCAGCAAAAAATACATCTTGGTTACTACTAAACCAAGTAACTAAAATTAAAGCAAATATAGCGAAAGCCGAGAATACAGAAATCATAATTTCATATCTCGATCGCAAGACAAAAGCTATAAAAAATAAAGTCAGCATTATCGCCAAACCTAGTATGGCGTTTCCCGACTGGCACAAAGCAATGAGAATCATAGATACAGAGAGATAAGCCCATGAAAACCAACGATTTTGCTTATTTGTGGAGTCCAATGCCTTAATCAAAAAGATCAAGATTCCCAGAATCATTTTCTCTCCAAATCCGTTCTTGTGAACGAAGATGCCTCGAAAAGCTCCTTCATGCAGTCCACTCATAAATCCATATTGAGGTACGAGAACACCCATTAAAATACTACTGATTACCATTAAGGCAAACGTCCAGAATAATATCTTTAGCTGCTTTTTGGGACTGTAGCGGGTAGCTAGATATAGACCGAAAGCTGTTGCTCCTACTCCAGACAAACCATATTTGAGAGTATCCTCAGGAAAATCAGACCAAAAATAAGACAGTAGAACAAGTCCTAAATAGCAAGTCATATATCTGTCTTTAATTAATAATGCTAAGACTTTTCGCCAGCGAAGAAGTAACAGTGTAAAAGTAATCAAATACACTAGGACTAATGAACCATTAATTATGGTGTAGTTATAGTTTCCAGGAAGTCTTCCATCTCCTTGTCCAGCACCATCGGTAATTATAAGAGTTATTATTCCTCCAGAAAAAAGGAAGAGGGCTACAATTGTAAATACTGGTTCAAAAACTTTTAGAAACTGACTGAGCGTCGAGCTTTTATTTCGGTTAGTAGCAATATCGATCATGGGAGAAAAATGAAATAATTTAGATAAAAATTACCAGAGTATTTACTTAGATTAATTTTTTGTATATTGTCTTATACACTAACATGAGACTTTAGTTGTTATCAATCATAGCTGCTTTGTTTTTGCAAACAAAATCTTATTTTGTCAATTTGTTCTAAAAAAAAGGATAATCATTTCTATGGAACTATCTTTAATTATTTGTACCTATAACCGCGAAGAATATTTACAAAAAACTCTCGATTGTATCGCATCACAGACTTTAGATCGAAGTAAATTTGAAGTTATTATTGTTGATAATAAGTCAGCCGATTCAACCAAAATGGTTGCCAAAAACTATGTCGAAAATCATAGCAATGCCCGATATATTTTTGAAGAGAAACAAGGACTTTCTTATGCGAGAAATACTGGATACAAAGAAGCAAAGTCAGATAACCTCCTTTATCTCGATGATGATGCCTACTTGAATCCAGAGGGATTAGAAAATTTAGTGAAATTTATTAATTCTGATGAAAATTTGACTATAGTGGGAGGTCGGGCAATTATTAAATATCCCCAAGATAAACCAGAATGGGTAACAAAATCTGTAGTAAATTGGCTCGGCTCTTATGATTATGGTGATGAAGTTATTGAAGTAACACCAGAAAATATTAAAAAGAAAATTGTTAGGTTTCCTATAGGATGTTGTTTTTTTGTTAGAAAGAAAGTGTTAGATGAAATTGGTGGTTTTAATCCTAAATTGGGAAGAGTAGGCAAAAAGATGCTGGCAGGAGAAGAATTTCTTATTTCTAAATATGTTCAGAAAAAACAGGGAAAAATTACCTATTTTCCTGAGATAAAAGTAGATCATGCTATTGTTCCTCACTGGCTCGATCGAGAATTTTTATTAAATAAAACATCTTTTTATGGTATTTCTGATGTCTATGTACATTTTCTGAGCGAAAAAAGTTTATTTGCTCATATTAAATATTTTGCGTTCCGCATGATTTTTCTAATTAAAAATATAATAGATTACTTATTTGCTCTAATAACAGGAAACCAGCAGAAGCAGTTTGAAGTGAAATTACTTCTTAATTTCAACAAAAGTATTATATCAACTTTTATGAAATTCATGTTTTCTCCCCAAACTAATACATAATTATATTTAATAGTTTCAAAATTACTATTTTGCTTAAATAAAATTAATTCAATTTGAAATAATCTGCGCTGATAACAATTAAAGCTATCAGCGTTTTTTTTATTTATATCTTTATCTTCAAATCTTAATTTATTTTTACTTTATATTTTAGAGGAGTACAAATATTCTTTCCAGTCAAAAATAATAAAAAATAACAATATCATAAAAAAGGTAAAAACTAGAAAAATGTAAATTTCAGTATATTTATCATAAAGATTTCATGAACAGGGAACTAAATTCGATAATGCTAATACAAAATTTTATTTTTTCGTTTTACTAATAAGTATGTTTACAAATTTTCTCGATCGTCTTCTTGAATTTAGTAAAACTAGCCTTTGATAAATAACTATGAGTCAAGCAACGTTAATAGACACATCCTTTAAAGTCAAAAATGATTGGAGTCGTGGCGGGGGCTTCACTGGCGAGATTGCTTTAACCAACAAAGGTAATAATTTGCAAGACTGGACCCTGGAATTTGAGGCAGATTTTGAGATTACGAAAATTTGGAATGGAGAAATTGTCTCTCATGTAGGCGATCGCTATGTAATTAAAGGCGGTCGTTGGAATCAAGAAATAGACAAAGGAGAAACTGTCAGTTTTGGATTTAATGCCAAAGTCGATAATCACACGATTACCAAAC
>JBFRWK010000042.1:0-36340 GCA_051439545.1 Xenococcaceae cyanobacterium
AAACGCTTACTCCTAAGTTCGATCGCAGTGAAACGCTTACCCCAAAACCAGATCGGAACGCTCCTGTGTCATTCTCCCACACGGAAACCACTACGCCCTCGATCCCACCCGCTTCCATCAATCGAGAGAAAAATACTCCCCAATCAGATAAGAGTAATAATCTTTCTTTGTCTGACACCGAAGCAATTACTCCTCTAAACTCAGAAACAATTACTCCCAAACCAGATAAGAATGATAATGTTTCATTATCCAATAGTGAAACGGTTATTCCCGAGTCAGATGGTATTGGTGATGTTTCTTCTTCCGAAAAACAAATATTAAATAAAAATAATTCAATTTATCTCCCCAAAATCTCCTTCCATAACAAAAGTTATTTGAGTAATCTTTGGCGCAAAGCAGTTAACTTTTTTTCTCCAAAAAGCTTTGAATTAGCTTCTGAAAAAGAGCAAAATACCAATCAAAGTCAAATTTCATCTTCAGAAATAGTTAATACCAAATCTGAAATAAATAACACTGATGCTTTCAAACAAGATAAGCAGTTATCAATTCCTAATAATTGGTCGAGTATTTCAGAATTGATAAATGATATTTCTTCACCAGATAATCAAACAGCTAATAAGACCGAAAGCCAATTTATTGCACCAAAACAACTTGAATCAGATAAAAATAATATCCTCCGCAAGAGCAAAAAAAAATCAGAATTATTTTTAAAACCAACTTTTCCTAGTTTAGAAAAAAATAGTTATAGTCAATCTTCGCTGGTTCAGTCACACAATATAGAGAAGGATAATTCAATTTATCAATTTAAGATTAGATCGGAAAACACTATGGGAATAGGTTATCAATATCCGTCCTTAAATAGTAATACAATTAATTCTAAACCAATATTGCCAGACTCTTCCAATATCCAAGAAAATAATAATTCTGATTTATCTCTTAAAGAAGAGATACCAGATAATATGGAGTCAAAAAGCAATGAAATAGAAGATGATACAGCTAATGAACTTTTAGATATATTAGCAGAAGAAATTTATAGATTACTGCAACAGAGACTTGAAATAGAAAAAGAAAGACAAGGAAAATACTATATTTAAATAATTAGTATGTATCTAGAAAAAGCATTGTTACATTCATTAGATGGGGAAAATTATAACTTTGAATTCATGTATAATCCTACATCAATTTCTATTAGTCGTAAAGCAAAAGTAGAGCCTAATAATGGTGCAAGAACAGAAGATAAAGGAATTCCAAAAGTTAGCTTTGCTCATCCAGAAGCTACAATAATTTCCATTAAAGATATTATTTTTGATACTTATGAAGAAAATGGCGATCGTCATGTAGGAAATAAACTGCAAAAATTAACTCAAACTGTCAAATTTATTAGAGATAAACAAAGACCACCTGTATATGTTTTTGCTTGGGGTAATATTAATTATTTACGTTGTTATGTTGAATCTATTGATTATCAATTAACTCTTTTTTTAGCTGATGGCACGCCAGTAAGAGCCAAAGCTTCTATTAGTCTTAAAGAAGTCGATCCTTATCAAAGTTTAACAAATCCACCTTCTCAAAGTGCCAATAATCGTACCATTGATACTCGCTGGTAATTTCAGTCTCATCAGGTATCAGTTATCTTTTAACAACTAACTACTAGTATTAACTATGAGCGATCGATATAAACCACCAAAGATTAAAATTTCTATCAATAGTACAGAAGTTAAAAGTGAGTTTTTAGAAGATATTTTACAAGTATCGATAGAAGAAAGTTTGCATTTACCTAGTATCTGTCTTGTGACTATTGCCAACAATTATTACCCTGGAAGAGTCAAAGAAGATCGACCCTGGAAACATAACGATTTACTCAAAATAGGCAATACTATTGAGATTATTTTACAATCTAGTACTACTGCTAGATTTAATGAAGATAAACAAGAAAAATTATTTTCTGGAGATATTACAGGAATTGAATGTCATTTTAATGAAAATTCTCAAGCTCCTATTGTAATTCGTGCTTATGATGTTTCCCATCGTCTACATCGTGGTCGTTATAATCGTTCATTTCAGAATATGACGGATAGCGATATTGTCAAAAAAATTGTGGCGGAAATGGGCATCAAAACAGGAAATATTGCAGATAGTGGCGCACCCCATGACTATCTGTTTCAAGAAAACCAAACTAATATGGAATTTCTCCGAGAAAGGGCTTTACGGATTGGATTTGAGCTTTATATTAAAAATAACGAATTACATTTTTGTCCTCCAGAAAGTCAAGGAAAACTCGATCTAACTTGGTTAAAAGATCTAAATAGTTTTCGGGTTAGAGTTAGTAGTGCCGAACAGGTAGATCGTGTAGAAGTTAGAGGATGGGATTATCAGCAAAAACGAGCGATAATCGCGGAGGCAAAGCAAGAAAAAATTCTTACGAAGAATCAGAATGGTAGTGGCAAAGAAGTTAGTACTAAATTTCATAGCAGCCCTAAAGTTACGGTAGTCGATCGCCCTATTTTTAGCAATGCTGAAGCAGATAAAATTGCTCGGGGAATATATAATCGCTTAGCAGGAGAATATGTCTGTGCAGATGCAAAAGGAGAAGGAAATCCCGATATTCAGGTAGGTAAAATTGTCACCTTGAAAGACATGGGTAAATATGACGGCGAATATTATATTACTGAAACTCGTCATCTTTATAATCAACGCATATATACTACTTACTTTACAGTAAGAGGACTTCGAGGAGGAAACCTACTCAATCTCTTATCCCCTGCTAGAAACCTCAAACCAGCCCAAACTTTTTTAGTCGGCATAGTTACCGATAATAACGATCCAGAAAAATGGGGTAGGGTAAAAGTTAAATTCCCCACTCTGACCGAAGATCATACTAGTAATTGGGCAAGAATAGTAGGTATAGGTGCGGGAAATAACCGAGGCTTTGATTGTCTTCCTGAAATTAATGATGAGGTGTTAGTCGGGTTTGAACATGGTGATATCCATCGTCCCTATGTTATCGGCGGGGTTTGGAATGGTCAAGATCGACCACCTGAATTAGTTACCGATAGCGTCCAAAGTGATAAAGTGCGTCTGCGAACAATTAAAACTCGTACAGGTCATACTTTTCAGTTTGTCGAGGAAGATAAAGGCGGTAGTAAAGCAGGAGTTTATTTAACCACAACTAAAGGTCACGAAGTCAATCTTAATGATAGTCAGAAGAAGATTGAAATTAAAACGAATGGTGGTCATGAAATTAAACTAGACGATCGCGGTAAAGTAATTGCCATTAAAACGAATGGTGGTCATGAAATCAAACTAGACGATCGTGGTGCAACTATAGATATTAAATCTACCGCCAATTTAAGTATCAAAGCTCAAGGAAATATCGAAATTCAAGCGGGCGGTGTTATAACAATTAAGGGAGCGCAAATTCATCTAAATTAATATTTATTCTTTATTGTCTATAGAAATTGCGATGGGTAAAAAAGTCGTTGGTATGCTGAGTAGTTATAAAAATCTCAACCAGAGAGATTGGTTATGGAAACAGACACCATTACCTTTTGGAATATGGGGAAATGTGCAAATGTTAGCCACAGCAACCAAGCCAGATTTTTTACTTCTCTATCAATTTGATTTTCCGAAAAAGCAAACCGCAGTTCCCTGGTGGCAAAAATTACTAGGTAAAAGCTCGGATTTTCGATCGAGTTTACCGCCATTATTACAAGAAATTCCTCAAGAAAGAATTATTTTTCTGTTAAGAGAGCCTCCGTTACCAGAAGTCATCGCCAAAAACAAAATTAATTACCGACTAGCCAGTCAATACTGTGGTTATATTTCAGGGCCCGATCGCCTTGCACCTATTCCCGATTATATGCCTGCTATTTGGTATGTTAATAATTCTTTTAGCGAATTAGCCGAAGGAAACCTCCCAGAGAAACAAAAGCCTTGTAGTTGGATCACTTCAGGTATTGCGCGCACTGCTAACCATCGTCAGCGTTTGGCTTTTTTACGGCTATTACAAGAACATAACTTAGAGTTTGACTTATATGGTCGTCGTCTGCCAGACTGGGCAAATAGCTTAGGTACAGTCCAAAATAAATATCATGCTATGGCTCCCTATTATTACAATCTGGCAATAGAAAACTATGCTGAGAATGATTTATATGTCAGCGAAAAATTATGGGATGCTCTCTTATGCTGGTGTTTACCTATTTATTATGGCGGTTCTGCTGCGGATAAATTATTACCTCCTGGCAGTTTTTTGCGTTTACCCAGTCTTGACGAAAAAGGTTTAGCCTATATTCAGGAAGTTACTTCTAATCTTGACGCTTGGCATGAAGCTAAAGATAAGATTGCAGAAGCCAGACAAATTATTTTACATAAACTCAACTTACTAGAATGGCTTTCCAATTTTGTCGATGGCATAAAATAGCCTGAGTTAGACATAGTAAACCCTAAAACTAGATTAAAGCCCAAAACCTAATGGATGGAATTTGCACTTTAGCCAACGATCGCGTCTACGATCAGGTTGTTGCTCTACTTAATAGTATTGAAGCCATAGCAGATATGCCCGTATGTATCTATCCCTATGACGATAATACAGATAAACTAAGTTTAGAAGTCAGCAAAAGACCTAATGTACAACTATACGATAATCGTGAATCTATAGAAAGATGGGATAATTTTGCTAAAGCTGCTTGGGATACTCACCCTACCGCCAGTCAAATTTGGCAACAAGCAGGAAGTAAAAGTTATCATCGTTTTGGTACTCATCGCCGTTATTGTGCCTTTGATGCTCCTTTCGATCGCTTTCTTTATATGGATGCAGATACTCTTTTGATGAGTCCTGTAACTAATATTTTTAATCTTTTAGAAAATAATGATTGTGTTGTTTATGATTTTCAACATAAAGACCCTACTCATGTCTATACTGTTGATTCTCCTTTATTAAAAACTGTATTTTCAGAACAACGAATTGCTACAGAAATTTTTTGTTCTGGGTTTTATGCTTCTAAACAAGGTTTATTTCCCGAAACAACCAGAAATGAACTTATTAATTACCTAAAATCGGGAGAAGCAGAAATTCTTTACCCTATGGCACCAGATCAAACTTTAATTAATTATATGATGATGCGTTCTGGTAGCTCGATTTATAATTTGGCTTTGAATTTACCAATATCAGAATTAACTGGTTGTTGTGTAACTTCGAGTCATTTCCAAAACCAAGACCAGATTTTATACGATCGAGGTAAAAGATTAACATATATTCACTATATTGGTTTATCTTCCCGTTTATTTGCCAGAGTTTGTGAGGGAGAAAATATTAATTTTCCTTACAGAGATTTATTTTTACATTATCGCTATCTCCACGAACCAGAAAAACGCCCTCAGTTTACTACTGAAGCCAAACCTTACAAGCGATCGCCAAGTTTAGCCAAAAGAATTATGTCTAAATTGGGTTTAAACTCTTAACAGAAGAAATTAAGTTGGTAGAGGCGAATAACCCTTCGCCCCTGCCAGAAAAAATAAGGAAATATTGTATGACTCGTGGTATTTATATTACTGCTAACGATAAAGTAACCGAGCAAGCGATCGCCCTACTCAATAGTATTAGGTTACACGATAAGGATACACCAATAATGATGATTCCTTATGACGATAATTATCAGGCGATCGCTACAAAATTAGCAGACTCTTTTGATGTTAAAGTCTATCCCGATCTAGATTTTATCGAGCGTCTTTCCCAAAAACTTTACGATATTTTTGGTAAGGGTTTTTTTGCTCGTCCCAATCAGTTTCGTAAACAAGCTTGCTGGTTTGGTGAATTCGACGAATTTCTTTACATCGACACAGATATTGTTGTCTTTGAAAAAATTATCGATAATCTTAATTATCTTCAAGACTATGATTTTCTTTGCTGCGACTATCAACATTCTGGAGGTATCAAAAATGTATTTAGCCCTAAAGTAATAGAAGAAGGTATTTTTACCGAAGCAGAATTACAAGATATTTTTAACGGTGGTTTTTGGGCTTCCAAAAAGAACTTAATTTCCGAACAAGATTTATACGCTACTTTCGCAGAATGTGCATCCCATCCAGAATACTTCGACTTTTCTCAAAAGACTTCCGATCAACCAATTATTAACTATATGTTACTCAAACGCATCCCCAAACGGTTTAATATAGTTCGTAGACTGGGAAAAGCTCCTGGTAGTTGGGCAGGAAGTCAACATTTTCAGCAAGAAGATTATACTTTGTTCGATCCTAAAACTAATCAAAAGTTGCAATATCTCCATTGGGCTGGTATTAAAATACAACCAGGTTGTCCTTACTGGGATATTTGGAAACATTACCGTTATCTCGGCGAAGAACATCCTCCAGAAGACCCACCAATTCCACAACCCAAAACTATTTGGCAAAGAGCGATCGATAAAGTTATCAAAGTTTTTAATTAAATAAAACAATCATGAAAAAAATTACTAAACCTCAAAAACCCATACACCGCACTTGGATCCGTTTACTTCCCTATGCTGGTTTCGGGGCAATGTTAATTTCTTTATCTTCGGCAGAAAGTCTTCAATCTACTTGGATTATTTACTCGATCTTAATGTTTGCTCAGTTAGGGATAATCGGTTCTTACTTATTAATTAATAAGTTAGTTAATAAAAAAGAAACTCATAAATCAAATAACATTTTCCACAAAATTTAAATATCAAAATGATAACGAACTGCTCCTGTTTTCACATCGTTATCCACATGAGCTAAATCTTGTTTTACTGCCCTATCTAGTAATTCTTTTACTTCTTCTATAGGTAACTCCAAAGAAAGAACAGCTTGACCGAGAGAAAGCTTATTATTATTAGCAGCAGCAGCTTTAAGTAGTTTGATTAAAGGATCGATTTTTTGCTCTGAAACTTCAGAAAAATTATCTTTTTGATATTTTTTTCCAAACGAGTTTGCCGTTTTATTCCTGTAGATTTCTTCTCTTACATTGGTTAGATGAAGAGGAGTTTTATTTATAGATTTTGCCAACAAATAATTATTCCTTTCTCGTGTCATAGAAGGAATAAAAAATAAATCTATGAATTGACCCAATCCAAATAAACCAAAAGTAAAAAGATAAATCAATCCACTAATATATTTACCTAGATAAAAACGATGAATTCCGCAACATCCTAAACAGCCTAAAGCCCACAAAATATAAGCAACTCCTATATTAAGTTCGGTAATTTCTCGTTGCTGTCTCATTACAAAAAACTAAAAGCCCATGCGATTAATGTACAATTTTGATTTTAGTCAATCTTTTTAAATGATTTTTATAGCATTACGTATTTAGGTTAGGACACTTTCTAAAATTGCTACTTGCTACTTGCTACTTGCTACAAACGAAGCCCATAACTGATATGTCCTGTCTTGGTGCGCGTTCCCTTGCGGAGGGGCTGTTCCGCGAACCTGCGTCGCGGACTTGTAAGCCCCGTCCTTTCGTCGACGCGGGGGTGGAAGGGGGGTTTTTAATAGTTTTAAGTCTAATTTTCTCGCTCGATTTATCTAGTTCTTAAACCCCCCTCCCCGCGCACCGCTAACGTAACTCTGTACGGCTATAGTGAGCTATAAGAATTGTTATCGATATTTAATAATTTTGTTTAATAATTATTAATTTTATGCCAAGATAATTAATATATCTATACATTACTAGCAAGACAAAACTTAAATATCAAAATGATAACGCACTGCTCCTGTTTTAACATCGTTATCTATATGAGCCAAATTTTGTCTAATGGCTTTTTGTAATAACTGCTCTACTTCTTCTACTGGTAATTCTAAAGTCATTACTGCCTGACCGAGAGAAAGCACATTGTTATTAGCAGCAGCAGCTTTAAGCAGCTTAAGCATGGGATCCGAGCGATCTGGGTCAGCTGATGGAGACGAATGAGACTTATTTTGGATATTTTGAAGTAAATTGCTGGCTTTACTTCTAATTATTTCTTCACTCATATCCGACCAACGCAATAAATTATGTGCTTTGGTTTTTTGCTGAAGATAATAGTTTTTTTCCTTGACCATATCAGGAATTAAAAATAAGTCGACAACTTGACCGAGACCAAATAAACCAAAAGTAAAAAAGTAAAGTATACCTGTTCCCACTCTCCCTAGATAAAGACGATGAATTCCACAAAAGCCGAACATCCCTAAAAGCCATAAGATGTAAGCAATACCTGTTTTAATTTCTTGCTCTTGCTGTTTCATTAATCAAATTAAAACTCAATCTTTAATCTAGTTTTCATTGTAGTGAAAAACATTAGAGAATTGACGTTGATGAGCATAATTGATGATTGGGATTTTAGCTATCCCAATTCCCTCGACTGCAAATATGGCAGAAAAAACGATCGCTATTTTCGCTACCAAATGAAGTTTGCTTCAGAATTTATTGCGGAAAGCCTCTAGTTACCTGAAATTTAGTTAAAGATGTATCTAGAATGTATGCCTTAACGGTCGATTGTTCTGCTAAATCTTGCCAACCCAACTCTACCAAGAGTTGATTCCAGGCTATATTTAAATTATGATTCTGCGGTTGAGAAATAATCATTTGTACTAAATTATTGAGGGCATCGTATAAAAAATTGTGGTCTAGATAAACTGTATATTTTTGTTCCTCAGAAATAGCTGTTAATTGATTTTGTAAATCGGCGTTGATGGGAGAACGATATAGCCAACCTTCTAGCGCAATAATTGGCTCTTGTTCTAATTCAGTACAATTGATTTCTAAACTCCAACGGTAATTTACTTGAGGAGATAAAGCGTATTCTGATTTAGCGGGAATAGAAATACCGAGCATACTTGCTTGTTTGGGTAATTGTACTAGGCGATCGTATATTTTTTTGCCAGTTTCTACTTCTGTAAGGACAAAATTTATTTGTGCTGGGGGGTTAAATTGCTCTGGTATATAGAACCAAAAAGTGGGATGAACAGACAGAGTTAATTCTCTGTTTTTATTACCAAGCAAATATACTATTTCTTGACTCTTTTCTCCACATATTTGCTGAACTTGATGGCTATCTCTAGTTCCCCCTGCGGAAAAATCTTCTTCGGGAGAGCCAGTATCGGGGGGTAAGGGTAAACTGTTTTGTACTAATTCTTCTATGCTTCTTGAAGGGTGTGTAGTTAAAAAGATTGAGCCGATTGTTACAAGAGCGATCGCACTTTTATATATTTTTCTTTGCCATTTATAATTTTCGCTCGGAGAACACATTAAAACAAAGTGAGTTTTGTTAAATTAATTTTTGACTCAATCTATCGCTAAAAAAATTTAGTAATTATAGTTTTTACATATACCATATTGCCAGTGACGAAAACAATAATTTTCAAGCCCGAAGAGCATCTTCACAAGTTCCTCAAATTATTTAGATATAAATAAGTTATCAGCTAGTTGAAACTCGATTTTTGCGGTAAAACAACCTATCACGCAATCACCGTGAAAACTTAATAATAAGTTAATAACTATTTAAGTTTTTAACCCAGGAGGTACGATCTATGATCCATAAAATATTAGTAGCAGTAGATCGCTCTGACAGAAATATATCTGTCTTCGATTCAGCAATATCTTTAGCTAAATCTACAGGTGCAACTTTAATGTTGCTGCATATTTTGTCTGAAGATGAAAGAGATTATCCTATATTACCTACCTATGCTTATTATCCCATCATAGAGAATTACGACTATGATGCTTATCAACAAAAAGTAGCAGAATATAAAGAACAAGGATTAAATTTTTTACGAAGTTTGACTAAAAAAGCCACCGAATCAGGAGTATTTGCTGAATATACACAATTATCTGGTAATCCCGGTCGAAAAATTTGCGAATTAGCCAAGAATTGGGAAGCGGATTTGATTTTAGTTGGCAGTCGCGGTTTAAAAGGGTTAAAAGAGATGTTTCTCGGCAGCGTTAGTAATTACGTAACCCATCATGCACCCTGTTCGGTTTTAATCGTTCGTACGGCGATCGAGGGAGAATTGAATTCCAATTCTAGCATTGCAGAAGCAGAGACAGTAACTAATAGCTAATTCTCAAAAAGTATAGTTTGTTTACTTATTAATAATCATGAAAGCAATATTATTCCTAAATCAATACCGAGATGGACAATTGAATTTTCAAGGCGCGAGTTTACATAAAGCTAGCCTTCCATCTGTCAATCTAACCAGAATTAATTTAGCTAAAGCAGATTTAAGTCATGCTGATTTGAGTAATTCAGATTTAAGTGGTGCTTGTTTAACTCAGGCTAATTTAACTAACACTAATCTCAGAAATATTAGTTTTGTAGGTGCAAACCTATCAGAAATTAACTTAATTGCTGCGGATTTAGAAAATGCCGATCTTCGAGGCGCAGATTTAAGTGGTGCAGATTTGCGCTGTGCTAATTTACACAAAGCAAATTTATGTGGTGCTAATCTGACGGATGTAGATTTAAATGGTGCAGATTTAACTAATGCAGATTTGACGGATGCTAAACTAGCTGGTAGCGATCTTTCTCTTGCCGAGACAAAAGGAGCAAATATATCAGCAACAGTCTGGGATGAAGATGCAAGAAAACATGAATATACTTCTCATCACTGGATTTCTTGGTCTGGAAATTAACTCTATTAAAGAAGAAAGTATATTATTAGGGATCTGGCAATGGCAGACCCCTATTTTATTTAAATTAAATTAGCTTCTTTTATTGGCAAAGTTATGAGTCCAAGGTACTCCATAAAGTTCAGATAAAATTTATTTGAAACTACTTTTAATTTAATTTATAACTATTTTATTCGTGTTAACTTGGCGAATATACGGAAAAGCGATCGAGTTAATTATTAAATTTTATCGTCATGAATAAATATAAATATAAAGATAAAGATAAAGAACGTTTAGAGGCTTTATTATTTGTCGGTAGTGGTT
Organism: Xenococcaceae cyanobacterium; assembly: GCA_051439545.1. Classification (GTDB taxonomy): domain Bacteria; phylum Cyanobacteriota; class Cyanobacteriia; order Cyanobacteriales; family Xenococcaceae; genus JASJDJ01. Next base: position 10,922 of record JBFRWK010000042.1, read on the forward strand.
TAGTCGCAGGTGCAGGAGTATCTGCTACTGTTGGTGGGATCGGCTTAGCAGTAGCAGAAATTGCCATAGGAGTTGGTATAATTCCTGTAGCAGGAGCAGGTGCTGTTTTGGGACTAGCTGCCTATGGATTCAAAAAAATACTTTAAATAATTTTTCGCTAGTTTTTTGGGACAAAAAAACTATTCACGTAATTTTACTTACAGAGCTAATTATGAAAAATATCTGAATTTTACGTGCAAATACTTAAGTATGTACCTTAACATGATTATGAAAGAGACTATGTATTTATAATTAATCATTCATATCTAGTGATTTATGATCGATGTACTTGTCGTTGACGATCAAAACACCATTCATAGAATTATAGAATCTTATCTTGAGAAAGAATCCGATCTAAATATAGTTGGATTTGCACTTAACGGACAAGAAGCTATAGACAAAGTATCTGAACTACAACCAGATGTAGTATTAATGGATATTGAAATGCCTGTAATGGATGGCTTAACTGCTACCAAAATAATTACAGACAGTTATGTTAATACTAAAATTCTAACCCTTACAGTCCATGATAATGACGAGCTTTTAAATAAATCCTTGAAAAACGGAGCAAAAGGCTATTTGCTTAAAACGGCTTCGGCTGCCGAATTAGTAAATGCAATCCGACAAGTCGATCGAGGTTATTTTCAATTAGGACTAGAATTATTAGAAAAGTATCTTTATAAAATTGTTAAATTAGAATCAGATATTGATGAAATTTCTCGCTTACAGCAAGAAGTTAAAACTCATTCGCAAACTATTCAAAGAATGAATAATCAATTACTTGTAGTCAAGCAAGAAATTACTCAAGAGGCGATTAAAGAAGTAGAGAAAACTTTAGATCGCCATAAAGGATTTTTAATCAATACCGATCCAAATATGCAGTTTGAGATTGATGGTCTATCTCACCGATTAAAAAAAGTAGAAAGAAATGTCTATCAAATTTCTAGATTGCAAGTGGTTTGTTTTTTAATTCTGTTAACAATAGGGACTTTTTCAATTTTAATTCGTATCTAATTGTAATTAGCTATAAACTTGAGAATTTAGAGCGGGTTATTCAATAATAAAGTCGATTGCATATGGTGACTCTATCATAAGTTTTGATGTGTAAATCTTACTTAGACTCGCTTATGATAGGGAAAGTACTGAGACTCGCTCTAGATATCTACTACCACTACAGAAAACAAAAAAACCGCCATGGATACTACCAAAAAAGCTGATGAAATCGAAATTAATTTCAACGACCCACAATATTATTTTAATCGGGAATTAAGTTGGTTAGAGTTCAACCGTAGAGTTTTGCACGAAGCAATGGACGATCGAACACCCTTGTTGGAACGTCTCAAATTTATGGCAATATTCAGTACTAACTTAGATGAATTTTTCATGGTAAGGGTGGCAGGGTTAAAGCAGCAAGTAGAAGCAGAATTAGTGAAACTAACTTTTGATGGTCGTACTCCAGAGCAACAGCTAAAAGATATTAACCATTGCTTGTTGCCAATGATTAAAGAACAACATCAGCATTTTGAACGAGTCTTAAAAGCCGAATTGAGAGAACGTAATATTAACATCTTAGAATATGAGGATCTTAATCGAGAACAAACAAAATACATAGATAAATTTTTTGAAGAACATATATTTCCCGTTCTTACACCTTTAGCAGTCGATCCATCTCATCCTTTTCCTTATATTTCTAATCTCAGTCTTAATTTAGCTGTAGTAGTCAAAGATCTAGAAACAGAAGAAGAATTATTTGCCAGAATTAAAATTCCTAAAGTTTTATCTCGTTTTGTTCCCCTTCCGGAAAAATTACGACAAACACAAACAGAAAAACCAGCAATTTGGACTGGTGTACCGTTAGAACAAGCGATCGCTCATAATTTAGAGTCACTTTTTCCAGGCATGAAAATTTTAGAATGTTATACATTTCGGGTGACTCGTAACGCTGATATAGCCGTAGAAGAAGATGAAGCGGATGATTTACTATTAGCGATCGAACAAGAATTACATAAGCGTCGTATTGGTGGTTCTGCGGTAAGATTAGAAATTCAAGCTGGTATACCTAAAGATGTGCGCTCGACTATCAAAAGAGAGTTGGGATTAGCAGAAGAAGATATTTATGATATTGATGGGTTACTGGGGTTAGGAGATTTGATATCTTTTATGGCATTACCCCTACCAGAATTAAAAGACATTCCTTGGTCTTCTATTGTTCCTCCTCGACTACAACGATTACAAGATATCGACCATACTACTACTATTGAAGACGGAGAAGACTTATTTGGTGTTATTCGCCATGGAGATATCTTGATTCATCATCCTTATCATTCTTTTACGGGTACTACACAACGCTTTTTAACTCAAGCTGCTCAAGATCCTCATGTTTTAGCCATCAAAATGACTCTCTATCGTACTTCTGGAGATTCACCGATTATCAAGGCTTTAATTACAGCAGCAGAAAATGGTAAGCAGGTATCGGTTTTAGTAGAGTTAAAAGCTCGTTTTGATGAAGAAAATAATATTAATTGGGCGAGAAAACTGGAAAAATCAGGAGTTCATGTTGTCTATGGTTTAGTTGGTTTAAAAACCCATACTAAAGTCTCTCTAGTTGTCAGACAAGAAGAAGATAAAATTCGTCGTTACGTGCATATTGGTACGGGAAATTATAATCCGAAGACAGCTAAACTTTATACCGACTTAGGACTTTTAAGTTGTCGAGAAGAATTAGGTGCAGATCTAACTGATTTATTTAATTTTTTAACGGGTTATTCTCGGCAAAAGTCTTATCGTCAATTATTAGTTGCGCCTGTTAATTTACGCGATCGCACAATTGCTATGATTCGCCGAGAGATCGAACATACTCGTAACGGAAATCCAGGAAAAATTATCGCCAAAATGAACTCTCTCGTAGATCCAGAAGTGATTGCTACTCTCTATGAAGCATCCATAGCAGGAGTACAAATCGATTTGATTGTCAGAGGAATTTGCTGTCTGAGACCTGGTATTGAAGGATTAAGCGATAATATTCGTGTAATTAGTATTATAGGTCGCTTTCTAGAGCATTCGCGAATTTTTTATTTTAATAACAACGGACAAGAAGAGATATATATTGGTAGCGCAGATTGGATGAAACGCAATCTCAGCCGTCGTGTCGAAGCTGTTACACCGATTCTCGATCCAGAAATTGCTCTAGATTTACAAGAGATTTTAGAAATTATGCTGTCTGATAATCGTCAAGCTTGGGAATTACAATCAGATGGGAGTTATCTTCAAAGAAGACCTCAAGGGGATGATGAGATCAGAAGTTCTCAGTCTATCTTTATGGAGATGGCTATGAATTCTGTAAAAATTGCTTAAAATTGCAATTAATGTCTATCAGCTAGTGTTTTACAAAACCAAATTTTAATTGGTCTTCTCTAAATATTCTTAAACTCCTCTGCTTATTATGGAGATCGCACCTTCAGGCAATTTGGAAATATCTGTCAACAGGATTTAGTATCGATCGGGTTTTTAACCTAAACCCAACTCAGGTTAACTTCAAAAACTGAGGTTAGTCGATCGATCTAGCCTTACGTAACAAAAAAGCTAGAATTGTTTCTTCTTGAGTTACGATGTCTGCTTTGGCTTTCATCCCCGATTTGAGATTACATTTGTGTCGATCCTTGTAAAGAAAAAGACTAGCTGGTTCGATTGTTACCTCAAAAGAGTCGCTACCAGAAGCCCCCTGCAATTGTCCATCGGACATATAAAAGTTTTTGTTTTCAGACAATGGAGAGGATTTATGAGAAATAGCAACAGTTTTACCTTCAAGAGTACCGTAATAATGATAAGGACAACCGAAAACTTTTAACTGGACTTTTTGATCGGTTTCAATTTTATTAATGTCTCTAGCAGTAACAGAAGCCTTGACTAAAAGATTGGGTCGATCGGAAGCTATTGTTGCTAATACGTTAGGGTTAGTCCTAACTTCGGCAGTAGCTTCTACTGTAGTTTTGTGTTTAATAACACTACCTAAGAAAATACTAATACCAACTAGGGAAACCAAAGTAATTTTTTTCTTATGTTTCCAAGATCTAATCGCATTCAAAACTCCCTTAGAATTACTTAAAGGAAAAGACGGAAATTTAAATCTATCTGCTTTTACTTGCGAATTGGTAATTGAAGAATCTAATGAATTGCTAGGATAATAATGATTGGCCAAACAAACTTGTTCTGATTCCCTTTTTTGGTTGCCTTCCCTTGCATACACTGTTTGCAGTAACAACTCTGGAGTTAGTTCGGCATCTTCTTCTTTAATCAAAGAAGTTGGCAATACCCTGTAAGATTTTTCGGAAGAGCGAGCTGGTATTATTTTGACATCTTGCTCGTGAATTAGTCTAATTGCTTCTGATAATTCTTCTGCTGGGGTACTTTTAATAAAGTAACCATTAGCTCCTGCCTTGAGAGCTTTAGCAACATAATCTTGACTATTGTAACCACTGATAACTAGTATTTTAGTTTGCGGGAAGCACTTACGAATAATCTGTGTAGCAGTCAATCCATCCATCTCTGGCATCTCCATATCCATTAAAACGATATCAGGATTTAACTCACCAACTAATTTTAGAGCTGTTTTTCCATTAGCAGCAGTTCCTACTATCTCTAAGTCAGACTCAACTTTAAAATAGATGTTTAGAGCTTGCCTAATAAGGTTCGCGTCGTCGGCAATTAAAATACGAATCATGGATGGTCTGTATTTAAGGGAATATACCTATATCTGTTTTTTATGAAATAAGTGTATCCACTTAAAGTAATATTTTTGGTAAGGTTTTAGATTTATACAAATCATTTTTCCACAAATTACAAAAATTACAGTAGTATACAGAGAACTTGACCAACTCTTCACATATTTGGAGCAAAAACTTTTTATTTTAGACAAATTATGGCTATATATACTAATAATTTTGCTAAAAAAGCTATTGACTCTCGTTTATTCCCTTTACATTCTTAAAGATAGCTACTGATTCTTATTTCTATTGTCTTTATTAGGTCTATAGGTATATTCTCGAATAACCCAAATAATCTAATTGTTAATAAATTGAATAAAATTAACTAGAGAGTCTTAATTATCAATAAATGATTGTAGGTATTTTCTTTGAAGCCTGAGAGAGATATTAGTTAAAGTTAGATCGCTATCTCCAAATAATCTAATTACAGTTACGTATCTTTATTCAAAAGCGGATTCGAGATATTCGGTTAACATGACTAGATGTTGTTTATTTCTGAGAGTTGGTTGTTTCTGTTCTAGTTGGAGAGCATAATTATTTTCAGAGAGTAAGATGGGCGATCGAGATAAGTAACTTCGGTAACTAACTAATGCCACATCAAAACGACAAGGAAAATCGGCTAATTGTGGATTTTGAGCTAAAAACATTTGTGCTGTTTTGCCTATTTTTTGCTGTTTTTGTAGATCGATAGCGAGTATTCCCCCTGCATCCCAATTATTGTGACTGCGAGTTTTGACTTCAATAAAAACTAAAGTATTACTAGATTGTTCCAAAGCAATTAGATCTATTTCTCCCCAACGACAACGCCAACGTCGAGCTAAGATTTGGTAGTTTTTAGATTCTAGCCACAAAGCTACTAATTTTTCGCCTAATTCTCCAATGATGTGCATTTTAATTTAATATTTGTTATTGAGGGAAAGAAAGGAAAAGTTAAAATGAACAGAACCAATCCTAACCAATCTATTTCTTGGTTGGCGAGTTTAATCGTGTTTTTCTTAGTCAATATTTTAGCGATCGCCACTCTGGTTACTCCAGTATGGGCAGTAAGTTACAACAACCGTGCTATCTATGAGGCAGATTTTTCCCATCGAGATTTGAGAGAAGATAGTTTCGATCACGCTACTTTAAGAGATAGTGATTTTAGTTATAGTAATTTGCAGGGCGTGCGCTTTTTTTCGGCCAATCTTTCTGGAGTTAATTTTGAGGGTGCCGACTTGAGAAATGCCGATTTAGAATCTACTCGTTTGACTCGCGCTAATTTAACTAATGCTAGATTAGAGGGTGCTTTTATGACCAATAGTTTGTTAGAAGGAGCAACCATTACAGGGGCAGATTTTACAAATGTTTTACTTAGCCCGACAACCGAAAGAATGCTTTGTAAAGCAGCATCAGGAACTAATTCAACTACAGGAAGAAATACTAAAGATACCTTATTTTGCCCCTAAAGAAGCGAAGAGTGGTTTAAAAGCTAATAGCTAATAGTTTAAGGTAATATTGATAATTGGCAATTTGGCTCGGCAACACCATAACAAGTCTAGTTAAAAATGTCACAATAGACATGATAGTGCTTGTGTTTAACTAACTAAAGCTTATTGTCTGACTGAACCAAGGGTACAAAAACATTTGAATAAGTCCGCTCTCGCAACAATATTTCCCTTTAAACTGGATGATTTCCAACAAAAAGCGATCGCAGCCTTAGATGCTGGTAAATCTGTGGTTGTTTGCGCTCCTACAGGTTCGGGAAAAACTTTGATAGGAGAATATGCCATTCATCGGGCGTTGAGTCGAAATAAGCGAGTATTTTATACTACTCCTCTCAAGGCTCTTTCTAATCAAAAATACAGAGATTTTCAGGAGCAATTTGGTCGAGAAAACAGCAAACAGGTAGGTTTAATTACTGGAGATATTATCATCAATCCAGGTGCAGCAGTGGTGGTGATGACAACGGAAATTTTCCGTAATATGCTCTATGAAACTCCTATAGGGCAAGTAGGTACTTCCTTAGAAGATGTCGAAGCAGTAGTTCTGGATGAATGTCATTATATTAGCGATCGCTATCGCGGAACTGTCTGGGAAGAATCAATTATTTACTGTCCTCCCTCAATTCAATTAGTTGCCCTCTCTGCCACTATTGGCAATCCTGAAGAATTAACCGACTGGATCGAACAAGTTAGAATTAGAGCCTGTGCTAACAATGAAAAGCCACAAAATATTGCTCATTGTGAATTAATTAACTCAGATTTTCGTCCCGTACCTTTACGCTTCTACTTTAGCAACAAAAAAGGATTATTCCCCCTACTCAACCAAAAGCAAACCCAACTCAGCCCTAAATTAAAATCGACGGTAAGGCAAAAAAACTCTCAGCGCAAACGACTCAAACAGAAAGATTGTCCTAGCATCATTCAAGTAGTGCAGCAGCTAAAAGCTAAAGAAATGCTGCCTGCTATTTACATTATTTTTAGTCGTCGGGGCTGTGAAAAAGCAGCAGAACAGCTAGACAACCTAATTCTAGTCGAGCCAGAAGAAGCAAAACAACTAGAAATTTTGCTTTTACACTTTTTCTTGGCTTATAATCTCGATTTACAGCAAAAAGTTTTAAAATCTTTTCCTACTAACGAGCCTAACTTTAAAAATTTATTTAGGGAATATTTAGCCGATAATCCTGATAGTACCGATCGATTTTGGCAATATTTAACAGCAAATCCCAATCTTAAATATCTACTTTTTCAATTTTTGGCAGAACAGTCGCAAATTGCCAGAATCGATCAAATAGAACCCCTCACTAGAGGTATCGCTACTCACCATGCAGGAATTTTGCCCGCTTGGAAAGAATTAGTGGAAAGATTATTTGAATTAGGTTTAATTAAAATTGTTTTTGCTACTGCCACTTTAGCAGCAGGAATTAATATGCCTGCGCGTACCACTGTTATTTCTGCCCTTTCTAAGCGTACAGAAAACGGGCATAGTATGCTCACTCCTTCAGAATTTTTACAAATAGCAGGAAGAGCGGGTAGAAGGGGAAAAGACGAAGTTGGTTATGTCGTAACCATGCAAACACCCTTTGAAGGAGCAAAAGAAGCTGCATATTTGGCTACATCGGCAGCAGAGCCTCTTAGGAGTTGGTTTACTCCTTCCTATGGCATGGTACTTAATTTATTACAAAAGCATAGTATTAAAGAAGCCAAAGAACTACTAGAAAGAAGTTTTGCCGAATATTTAGTCCAGAAAAAATTAGGACCAGAGAAACAGGCGATCGCGCAAATAACTACCGAACTGGCTAGACTAGATGTAGAACTTGCTTCAGTAGACATCGGACAGTTTGCTAGCTACGAAAAACTCAAAGAAAGACTGAAAGAAGAACAACGCTTACTAGACATTCTGCATAAACAAGCGATCGAAACCCGCCGACAACAAATTAAACCCCTTATTCCCGAGTTAGTACCTGGTAGAATTCTCGGTTTAAAAGGCAGACATATTAAAGTATCCTCTCCCTTAGCTGCCATTTTAGTTGCTAAAATTCCTAGTTCTGGACAAGCACCTAATTTATTATGCTTGGGTATAGATAATTTTTGGTATATTGCTGCGAATGCAGATGTTACCGATATTAATGAAGGCTCTTTTGCTACATCAGAAATAGCAGACTTACCTTTACCCCAATTAGATAATCCTCGTTTGGGAAAATGGCAAAAGGGAGACGAAACCACCAACCTTATTTGTAAACAAATAGCTGAATATCTAGTTCCCACTCCTGCTGCACCAGAAGTAATCGAACAACAGCAGAAAATCGAACAAATAGAAACTAAACTGGATACTCATCCCCTCCAAAAATTTCCCAATCCTGGACGTTTAGTTAAACGCAATCAACAACGGTTGCAGTTGCGGAACACTTTACACAAAACTCAACTAAAATATCAAAAGCATAAATCTAATCAATCCTACTATTGGGATGAATTTCTCAATCTAATTAAAGTTTTACAAGACTTTGAAGCTCTAGATGGATTTGAACCAACACCATTAGGACAAGCAGCTGCCACTATTAGGGCGGATAATGAATTATGGCTGGCTTTAGTATTTTTATCAGGAGAGTTAGAATCACTAGAACCCAGTCATCTAGCTGCTACTGTTTGTGCTTTAGTTATGGAAACTCCTCGCTCGGATAGCTGGTGTGATTATCCACCTCCTTTAGAAGTATTAGAAGTATTAGGTGTAAAAAAACGTCCAGCCGAGAAAAATCTCAAAACTTCTATTCTTAGGGAAATACGCCCCCACCTATTCCAAGTCCAACATCGCTATGGAGTAAGTTTACCTGTATGGCGAGAATATGAATTAGTTGGGTTATGCCAACAATGGGCATTGGGTATTGAATGGAGCGAATTATCGGAAAATACTAACCTGGATGAAGGGGATATCGTCCGCATTTTACGGCGCACCGTCGATGTTCTCTGGCAAATTCCCCAGATACCTAATGTTTCTGCTATTTTAGTAGATAATGCTAAAGAAGCGATCGCTAGGATGAAACGTTTTCCAATTTAAATGATTAGTGAAGAGCGATTGCTAGCGATCGAATCCTGTAGAGATGTATTTTTAGACATCTCTACAAAGAATATCCCTCAAAGCATAGCTATCTCCCGAGGATTCCAACGAGAACGCAATTCTTCAATATGCATATTAGCTTCGTCTTTCTTAAGATGTCGTGGACTGCTTTCAAAAGATAAAGAGGAAGGTAATTCATCTGGTTTATACTCTGCCTGAATAAAAGATGCTATGTCTGCATAGGCAGGAAAAAATTTCTGGTTCTGGGAATGGGTAAATTGCCCGTGATATTTTAAAGCAGCAGAAAATAAACCCGTACCGTCATCAAAAAACCTTTCCGTCGTTGCTCCATATTGCTTATAAGGGTAGAAAGCTAATTGATGTGGTGCTTGGGCAGCAACCCAAGAAACATAAGCCCAGTATTCACTAAAAGTACCAAAATCATTAGCCGAGCGCATCATCAGTAATAACCAATGATCTTCCGAGCGATAATATTGATTAACTCGATGGGCCAATGATTTAAGATGTTCTTGTTTAAAGCACATATGATGGGGAATAAAAGTTCCCTCTTCATCGGTTAGCGGTGTAACTCCAAGCACAGAGCGAATCCAATTGTCCCACTTCGAGACAATGCTAGCATTGCCATAAGCATTGTGTTGAAGAAGGGCAAAAGTATATTTAATAACTCGATCCTGTTGCTGAATGAGTGACCAGGGATTGACGGGAAGCAAGTCACTATCCCAGACAACATACCATTCACTCAAACTGTCAATTCCTTCAAATGCACCAAGCTTTAATAATTGCTGATAAAACCAACCTGGAGTATATAAGGATTGTCCTAAATCGAGTTCGGCACAAATTCTGTCTTTAGTCAGACCAATTTTTTGAAAGAATAATTCTTCCTCATGGGTGTGAAGAGTAGCTGTGTGCCAGTCTTTAGATATTTCTTGAAGCGAGATCGCTTCGGAAGATGGGGCAATGACATGAATAGATCGAGGCTGATAATGAGAGGTAATACCCTCTAAAACGGCTCGCGTATTCCAACGTATGCGGTAAAGAGGGATGACAAAGTCGAAGGTTGTTTCTGTCATGAACTTGGAAAATTACTAATCTACACGGCAGACAATGTGGGTGTAACTTCGGTAGGATTATGAGCTACGGTAGAAGGGTCTTCTAAGCCAACATCACTACAATGGGGTTCGATACCTAAACCTTTTCTGGGATAGTCAGCACAAATGGTTTGGTATTCGTCGAGCGCAGCGTATAATTCTTCACGAGTCAAGGAATTGAGATATCCACATTGACCGATTTCGCCTTTAGGTAAAGGTGCTGCCAAGTTTTTGCCTCGCTTCTGGATAATCTTTTCTTGAGAATCCCAAAGTAGTTCTTTTTTCAGCATGATATCGTGCCAGAGACTCAAGCCAAAAGAACTAATTAGACGTAAAATTCTGTGTAATTGTTCTTCACTAATCCAGTCGAGACGATAGCTTAAATAAGCTCCAAAGCCCATGCCAATAGCTACTGCGTGTCCGTGCAATAAGCCAGCTTCGATTTCAAAACCAGGAGACCAAGTATGTCCATAGGCATGAGGACGACATTGATGGGTTTCGTAAAGATTATCGTATTCGGCAGCTACATAACTCCGTAGGGCAGCCCCCAGAATTTTTTGTGAGAGAATATTAATCTCATCTTCTGGCTCACAATCGACAGTACCAAAACGAGATTCGATCAGTTGGGGTGCAGCTTGTTCCATATAGCAGAACAATTCGATGTCTTTGACGACAGCCATCTTGATAATTTCGATGATGCCATGTCTGAGCCATCCTTCCCGCAGAGTTTTAAAGAAAAAGCGATCGGTAATGGATAAGACTGGTGGATGATAAGCCCCAAAGAGATTTTTATAACCAAAGCCATCGCAACAAGTTCGCGGAGAAGGCCCTGCATCGATACCTGCTACGATCGAAGTCGATAACATAACATAGGGAGTATTGCGATGATACAAGGCGCAAGCAAGCCCCCCAGTATCGGCAAGTACGCCACCACCAATAATTAATACTGGTTCATTCCGCGACACTCCAAGGCGTTTAAAGTCACCGAGCATTTTTTCTACAGTATAGATTCCCTTATCTACTTCCATGGCTCGATATACTTGCTTTTCTAGATGAATGCCATGATAGTCAAAGTAATGCTCGATCTTTTCGCCGTAGTAACGCTCTACATTGCGATCGACTAAACAAACGCAACGTCCTAAAGAAATATAAATATCTCTGAGAGTATGTTCTTCTGGGTCTAGAGAATTATCGATAACTTTAATTGAGGTAAAAGTACTAGACCTCATTACCGCTTCAATAGTTCGATCGTCGGCAGTACTTTCTACATATCCACGACTCTCGCGGTAGCTAGATGTGGGATATACTGCATGGGGATTTGACTCTACCAGTCGCTCTGCTAAATTCTGGTAAAACTCTCGTTCACTAGTATTTAAAAGAAATTCCAAAAGCTTGGTTTTACCTAAATCTGATTGATGGATTCTATTAGCAAATGCGTACCATTCCGCGCCGACAATCTCATCGAAAGCAGATAAGAGTTCCGCCAACAAACCAAAAAAGCTACTAAGGGATAAGTTAAGGGAGCTTCTCAGTCGCCGACAAGCTGATAAGCCTTTAACTGCATCAACGGCAGCGAACTCCGCTCCAAGTTCCTCAGAAAAAGCAGGGCTATTAATTAACGAAACCAATAAACTTCTAAAATAGTTGCTACAACAAATGGCATCAACAGCATTGCTAGAGTTTTGATATTGCAAAAGCTCATTATCATACGTAGCGATAAAAGCTTTTATCGCCGAAGTAGTCTTTGTCATTATTAATTTCAGGAGAAATAGTATTTATTATGTCGATCGGGGTTTAAGAACCCGCTACTTGAATTAACTTAACATAACTACTTTAAATTTTTTACAAAAAATAAAAAAAAATATTACAAATCTCCCTATTTATTATATATCTGTGGTAGAACAGTAGACTTTGCTCTCAAAAACATCTATAATTATCATTTATATTTTTTTACCAAAAATAACAAAATCTAACGAAAACTATAATCTAGCTCTTACAGTGAATCTATAATCGCTACCTGGTTCGAGTTGATAATCGCAACATTCCAAAAAACGTCCCAAGGGTTCTTTAATCAATGCACGACCAAGAGAAGGACGAACTAGTAGCTGTTTTTGCCGAAAAAGCCACTGAAATTGCCATTGATAATGAGCAGCGGATACTTCGCCTTCAATTTTGCCTAATTGCCAACACTGTTGAGTAATACGCACATAAGCAGTGGTTTCTGGCAGATTTCGTGAACTCATAAGATTTGCGACGACAAATTACCTCTTCTTTTTTTAAAATAGTCGATCGCCAATAGTAGTTAGCAACTGAAAAACAAATAAAATATTAAAATAACCAAAGATAACTGAAATTTTGGTTTAGTTTTTAGTTCGATCGAGGGAGAGGATCGCAGCGGATTTCTATGATAAAACCATCGGGGTCGTAAACATAAAAACCCTTTCCAGTAGGCCGTGTCACTACATCTAAAGCAATGGGAATTTGCTGTTGTTTTAAAATATTTACAGCATCATCAAATAACTCAGGCGCAATATCAAAAGCTAAATGATTAGCGCGAGTAAAACCTTTTTCTGGATTGGGATCGGGGGGTAATAAATCGGGTTCTCCAAATAAGTCGATAATCGTCCCATCAGGAGTTTTAAAATTACAGACTTTTCCTGCTGCAACTAACTTAACTAAGGTTGAGGGAACTTCTTCTCCTGTTAACTCGTGTAAGCCTAAAACTTTACCGTAAAAATGTTTCGATGCTTGCATATCTTGAACATTAAGAGCAATATGATGTATGCGTCGCAAAGCTCCTACTGCTATACCTTGAGATTTTGTTGGTTGTTCGAGCATGATTCGATAAAAGTTATTAGTAGGGGCGCAAGGCTTGCGCCCTTTAGTTGTTAGTTTAATAAAATAGAGTTGGCTATAACAAGCAAATTAAATGCGCTCGGCAGATCGATCGGCCTTTTTAGCTATTTTTTGGGTAGGCGGGAATTAGTATTATCCGTAAATAACTAGAATCCAGAAAGTTTTACAATCTAAGATGTATTATTAAAAACTTTTTGATTGTATGTTTCGTAAAATTTTAATAGTGCTGATGTCTCTATCGTTGACCTGGACTACTATTGCTTGTGGTTCACCAACGGTCGATCGATCTCAGCCAAATGTTACTAATAATGTTGCTTCTGCACCTACTTCTATTGATGATGGGAAGTATCCCGTACAGCAAGCTACTTATAATGATGCTAATGGTGAGTATAGTTTAATGCTGCTGAATACTCCTCCAGGAAATCCGCCTATTTTACAAACTGCTAATTTACAGATGGCACGTTTGACAGATGAAGAAATTGCCAATGGGGAAAAAACCTATCTGGAAGTCGATAACAGTCAGCCAATTATGCATTTGACAGAAGACTTTAAGATAGAATACGTTCACAACGTTACAGAAACCCAAACTAACCCCCAAACTGGACAACAAGAAACTGTAATTGTCCGTCGGGAATCTAACTTTTGGGCTCCTTTTGCTGGTGCATTAGCAGGGCAAGCTATTGGTAGTTTATTATTTACACCTCAGTATTATGTACCCCCTGTCTACCAACCAGGAGGAGTGCTTACTGGTTATGGTGGTTATGGTAGTAGCTATTCTCAAGCAGTCGATCGCTATCAAGAGCGTTACAATAGACCCCCCGCAGCAGTACAAAACCGCCAAACTCTTCGTACTACAGGTAGTATAAGAAGTAACACGGCTAGCAACCGCGATCGCCTCCGTAAACCTACTTCTAGCAATACTCGTGCTACTGGTTCGGGTTTTGGTTCTAGTACCTTACGTTCTTCTGGTTCTAGTAGTAGTAAACAAATCAAACGTCCTAGTGGTTTCGGCAGTAGCTTTGGTAGTAGAAGCAGAACGCGGATGAGAAGACGTTAATTAGATAATGTAGGGTGGGCAATGCCTACCTGACTATTTTTCGGCAACATCGGTTTGAATAGAAGTAAATAATTTATTCGATCGCTCTTAAAAAAGATTCATCTTCTAGTAAATGGGCTACTTTTTCTCTCTATTTCTAGCTGCTGTTGAAGTATATTAAGATCGGACTCAAATCGCTTAATAATTTCTTGGGTAGTTTCGATAATCCCCTGAAGTTTTAGCTGTTGAGACTCGGCTTTACCTAAAGTGTCGCGAATATAATTTCTAACTTCTACAAAACCGCTATTATTTTTATCGCCTGTAAACTCTAATTCTGCCGAAGTAGCAAAAATAATCGGTGATTCTATTCCTTTTTGTCGGGCATATTCTCTAAGTTTTTCTTGGTTTTTAGATAACTCCGCAGGTTTAGTTAGATCTGCTTGTTGTAGGATAAAAATTATTTTTTTATCCCATTGTCGATTAACATAATCTAATAAATCCCAAGCAGTTTGAGTATAAGGATTTTTGGCAAAGAAGACAAAAAAAACCAAATCGCTATTAGGAATAAATTCTTTAGTTATTTCTTGATGATTTTCGACAATAGTATTCGTACCTGGAGTATCGACGATCGATAAATTTTTCAATATTTCTACAGGTAAACCAATTTTCACCAAATGAGGAGAAATGATTGACATAAATGCAGATTCGGCGTAGATAATTTGTTGAATTCGATCGGTACAAGGATCGGCAGCAGTTTGACAAATATTTTCTTCTAGTAGAGCATTGATAAAACTACTTTTACCTGCTTTGACTTCACCGACAACTACAAACAAAAATGGTTCATTAATATTTTGGCGCAGACTAGCAAGAGTTTGTGCTAATTCTAGGTTGTCTATTTGTTGGGAAAATTGTTGAATTTCTTCTAATAAATTGTTTAAAGCTGACTTGTGTAAGATAACAGTTTCGTCAATAATGGGACTGCTCATTACTTTTCTTTGTTTAGAGATGATAGTAAATTATAGGACTAGCATATTTTAAATGAGTCAAACTAGAGCAGTAATTTGTGGCTATTATGGCAAAGGTAACGGTGGTGATGAAGCTTTATTAATGTCTTTATTACAGATGTTGCCCGCGCAAGTCGAACCGATCGTACTTTCAGGGAATCCGAAAATAACTAAAAAACTCTATGGAGTGGCAAGTTGCGATCGCGCCTCTGCTTTTCCTATTTTACAAGCCCTGAAAATTTCCGATTGGTTTATTTGGGGTGGGGGAAGCTTAATGCAAGATGTTACTAGTCTAACTAGCCCTATTTACTATGCAGGGTTAATGGCATTAGCCCAACAAAGAGGGTTAAAAACTATTGCTTGGGCACAGGGAATAGGGCCATTGCAAAAACCTTTTACCCGCTGGTTAACCAAGCAAGTTTTATCTCATTGTACTGCTATTAGCGTGCGAGACTCTCGTTCGGCACAAATCTTAGCAGATTGGCAGATTTCCCCTTTAGTTGCTCCCGATCCTGTTTGGGCATTAGAATCTAAATCTGTACCAGGAATCGCAGATCTACCCGCCCCAAGAGTAGCAGTAGTTTTACGTCCTCATCCCCAATTAACCAAACAAAGATTACAAAATTTAATAACTGCTTTGGTTCAATTTCAGCAAGCAACAGATGCCTGTATTTTACTCGTACCATTTCAAGCTAGTAAAGATATGGCGATCGCTCGTTCTCTTGAAGCTCAATTACCTGGTAAAAAACAAATTATCACCCTAACCAACCCCAAAGAATTAAAAGGGTTATTTAAAGGTGTAGAAATGTTAATTGGAATGCGTTTTCATAGTTTAATTATGGCAGCAGCCGAACAATGTCGTTGTTTTGCCCTAAGTTACGATCCTAAAGTTAGCCAATTAATGTCCGAACTTTCTCTTCCTGGTTGGGAATTAAGTCAATTACCAACCGATGCCAGTCAAATTAGTACTGCTTGGTTAGAATACTACGCTAATGGGGATTCTCTTAATCGTACTCAAATAGAATCTATGTGCGATCGTGCTTTGTTACACCAAGAATTGTTAACTAACAATATAAGTTGAAAAATATTGTTAATATATGTAGGCAATTATCTATATAAGGGTCTAAGCTTTATCTAGCTCAAACATAGATATCAGAAAATATACTTACTCCCTCAAAATTGTCACTAACTTTTTCCCTTCAATTTATTACTTGAATTGAGATAGATCCTCATGAGTGAAACTAAAAATATTCCCCCATTTATAAACCCCAATTCTGATACTAAATCAGTAAATCAAACAGAAAATGCTCAATTAAATGATCGAGAACAAAATGACGTAAAATCCACCGAAAAAACTGAGGTGCTGTCACCCGAATTTGATTCGGGACGGACGGCTGAAATGCCCGAATCGCCTTCGGGCATCGCGTCCTCGGCTTGTACGCGCCGTCAAGAAGTTGACCAACATAACAATATCGATTGGCATAAAATAGCCCATAAATTAAGAGAACATAATCGTAAGCTGCTGAAACAAGTTTTTCAATTAGAACAAGAAGTATCGGAAACAAATAACAGAATTGAAGAGCATAAAGCTCGCTCTCAAAGTACAGATATGCTCATCGCTCAGCAAGCAGAAGAGATTAATCATAATCAAGATGAAATTGCTCGTTTCCGCGAAGATATCGAAGTTTCTCAACAAGAAATTCAGTCTCAACAAGTTTTAATAGAAAGTTTAACCGAACAGCTAAAAACGGCTAATGAAAAGTTGGCTGAAGTAGAAAAAGATCGGTCTTTGCTTAAAGAAAAATATCAACAACAAACTCACGCTCTGTCCCTCAAAACTCAACAAATACAAGAACTTGCTACTCGTCTAACTCGTCAGCAACGTTACACATTACAATATAAAGCAGCTTTGGATGAGTATTTAGATGTTGCTTCTTCTAGTGAAAAATCAGAAATAAAGTTAGATAATGATTTATTACCTACTTATCCTCAACCAGTACAAGCTTGGTCACAACAGTTAACTACAAACAAAAAAAATGTTACTGTTCCCTCTTCTAATCTAGGACTTTTAGCCAAAGAAAATAATTCTAGTTTTACTCCTTCTACTTCTGAAGCAAAATTAAAATTAAGTAGTAAAAATTCTCAGAAAAATAATTGGCCTTCTCCTGTAATTAATAATAGCGATCGCCAGCAGAAACCTCATCCTTTATCGGCAGTAAAATTACCTAAGTTTCAACATCCTGAAACAGGGGGAAGTTAAAATTTATTATTTTAGCGATCGCTCATCGATTGGGTTTAATCTGTGTAGTCTACTCTATCCAAAGTTGAGTTACTTATCAACTCACTTCTTCTTGAATTTTGTCAGCTTCTGCTAGAATTTCTTCAGGATTTTTCTCCCTAGAACCTTTGATATAGTTTAATTTCCATTCTTCTAGTAAATTGGACAGTAGCTTTTGGATTTCGCTTTGGGTTACGCGATTTTTTAGTTGTTCTCGCAGAGTTTGAGTAAAATTATCCCTCAGTCGCTCGAAAATAATCTTTCCTTCTGTATCTGTATAAGAATTGACTAAAACATCATAAGTAGCTTGAGATAAATAATCTGCTAATTTTTCAGTTGCTTCTGTTGGTAAGTTAGCTATGCACGACAGCTTAACAACTAACGACTAACAACTAACAACTAACAACTAACAACTAACAACTAACAACTAACAACTATTTATTGCGATTCCAGATAATGGAGAAAATCCATTAATTCTTCGTCAGTGAGATGAAGACGCGATCGCTTACCATAAGTAGTCAGTAAAAAATCTCTTCCTTGCTCTTTTGTCCATCCCAGACGTTTTATTTCCACATCAGTTTTATTCTTGATTTCGTTAAAATCGAATTCAATAATTTCTGGAGGTGAATTATCTACTGATTCTCGATCGCTTTCTGCCGTTACGATTACCTCATTGTACGAAGCTGCTGTAGGTTGTAAATCTGGCACTTCTGGCAAAGAGTCAGGATCTAGAGGTACATCTACAGGGGCAGAATTAATATTGGTTGGCTTAATTTCTGGAGTAGAAGCAACAGATGAAGGCGAGTTAGAAAATTTCGGCTGACTGTTATTCTCTGCATCACTAATAGTAGCAGCTACGGAACTTGTTACTAGATTAGTTTCTGTTTTCGTAGTAGCTTCGGGTTTAAAAGATAAATCGATCGCCTTAGATGAGTCATCCCTGGCTGTATCTAGACTTTGACCTACTTTTTGAGGTTCATCGGTGATAGGGGGAATACTATCTAAAGCTAAAGCAAGTAAAGCTCTTTCTCTAGCCTTATCCTCGGCAATTTCTACTTTATCGGCAGCAGCTAAGCCTGTTGACAGAATCACTTCGTTAATTTGCAGGGTTACTTTAACTATATACTGCCCGCGATCGATCTCAATTAAATCGCTAATTAAACTGCCGTCAGGATAGCGAGTACGAAATTGCTTCAACATTTTAATTTTATTTGCTAACAAAATAGTTCAAAATTACTACTAATAAACTAGTGTAAAAAGAAACTTGCCAATAGACAAAGAGAATTTACAATATATAAAGACTAACTGCAAACTAACTCATTATTTTAGAAAAGTAGCATCTTCAAATAAGCTTATTTTCTAATGCTTGAGTCAAACTAGCTACAGCAAGTAACTAAACTAGGTTAGTCCAAATTGTGAGGGGCTGTCCCCCGAACTCGATTCGGGGGCGGGGTTCATAAACACCTGAACTTGGTTCAGGCGACGACCCCTTGCTTGTACGCCCCGTCAATACTCTGAGATCGATAGCTTCTGAGTATTTTAGCTGCGATTTAAGCCTAAGGCTAAACAGAAGTCGATCGACTCTCTCAGTGTATTTATCTCTATATTTTCGTGTAATGACCCCCATAAGTACAGAAGGAATAAATTAAATGGAATTTTCGATCGCTACATTACTCAGTCAGTTTGTAGATGACAAATTGGTTGCAGCCAAAAATCTGGAAAAGAAATTAGGCTGTGAAGATCGAGAAAACATCGATCGATTACAGTTAGCTTTAGATATTCTCGAAAAAATTGGTGTTTTACTCAAAGACAGAGGAAAATACCGCAGACTTTATGAAGAAGACGTAGTAGAAGCCAAATTACGTTGTTCTAGTAAAGGATTTTGCTTTGCTATTCAAGACGAAGAAAATGCCGATGATATTTACGTACGGGAAAGTCATTTGAGTAATGCCTGGAATGGCGATCGCGTTTTAGTTAAAATTATCAAAGAAGGTAGTCGCCGTCGTTCTCCTGAAGGGGAAGTGAAATTAATCTTAGAAAGAGCAAATCCTTCCTTACTCGCCACAGTTAGCGAAGTAGAAGACCAATATCGTGCTATACCTTTAGACGATCGCCTTCTTTTTGAATTAGACTTAAAGCAGAATGGTCAAGATCTAGCAGAAGCAGTAGAACATCTAGTTCATGTCTCTGTAATCCGCTATCCGATTGGACAACTTTCACCTCTAGGTAAAGTAACTAGAATTTTAGGCAGTGATGCAGAAGAAGCTTCTGATGTAGATATTGTTTCTTGTAAACACGATTTAGTCCAGAGTTATTCTGAATCTGCTATAAAAGCTGCCAAGAGTTTGAGCAAAAGAATTCCCGCAGCAGAAATTAAGAAACGTTTAGATTTACGGAAAAAGCTCACGATCGGTATCGAACCAGAATTCGAGGCAGGAATGAATAACTGGGTAGATAATGCGATAACTTTAAGCAAAACAGACACGGGACATTGGCAATTAGGAGTACATATTACTGATGTAGCTCATTATATAGAAATAGATTCACCCTTAGATCGTGCAGCCAAAAAACGAGGGACAGCAATTAATCTGCGTAAAAAAATTCTGCCCATGTTACCAGAAGAAGTTAGTGAATGTTGTTCGTTAATACCAGGTAAAGATCGTCTAACAATTTCCGTCTTGATAACTATTGATGAACTGGGTTCAATAGTAGAGTACAGTCTTATGCCTTCTGTTGTTAAAGTAGACCATAAGTTTACTTACCAGCAAGTACAATCCTTACTTGGAGAACAAGAGCAAGAAGATAAAAATATTGCTAGTGCAGTAGAGTTACTTAACGATCTATTCTTTACTCTTAGTCCTTTAGTTAAAGCACAAAGAATTCAACGAGGTGGTTTTGAAGTAGCTACCCCAGAAATATCTAGTCTATACAAAGATGAAGGACGATCGGGGGTAATTTTAGCAGCTTCGGCATTACCAGTTCATTCTCTCTTGACAGAATTGATGGTATTGGTTGGTAAAGTAGTTGCCGATCATCTACAAGCATTGGGTGTACCGGGGATATATTGTACTCAACCAGAACCAGACGTAGAAGAACTAGAAGACTTACTCAAACTGAGTAATAATCTGCAATTAGACTTAGATATAGACCCAGAAGCAGAGATTAACCCTCAAGACTATCAACATTTAACCCAAAAATTTGCCACTTCTCCAGAAAATCTAGTCCTCAATTATCTACTGCAAACTACCTTTAAGCCCGTAAAATACACCACTAAACCTGGTTCTCATTTCGGACTAGCTTATGAGAATGGTTACACTCATTGTTTATCTCCAGGGCAACGCTACGTAGATTTACTCGTCCAAAGAATATTAAAAGCAGTATTTTCTGATGGAAGAGATCGCCGTCACAGTCGCGTTAAACATGGGGTTGACTTGCATAGTAACAGTTGTCATGGACAGATTAACTGGAATGTCCTACCGCCAGCAATGCACAACGAAATGGAAGAAGAACTGCACAAAGTTATTTCTCATTTAAATGATAAAGAAAAAATGGCGGAAGACGCAGAAAAAGACTTAGAAGGCTTGAGAAAAGCTGAGAAAATGAAAGAGCGTACGGGTAAAATTTTTGAAGGACTGATTACAGGGGTACAATCCTACGGCTTTTTTGTAGAAATTGAAGACTTACTCGTTGAAGGATTAGTTCATGTTAGTTCCCTCAAAGATGACTGGTACGAATATCGTTCTCGCCATAGCTGCTTAGTAGGCAGAAAAAATCGGATTGCTTATCGTTTAGGCGATCGAGTAGAAGTAGAAGTAAAAAGTGTAGACTACTATCGTCAGCAAATAGACCTAGTTACTGTTGGTGGTGGTAGCGAAGCTAGTAACGCAGACTTAGAAGAAGAGTAGTAAGTAGGGAGTAGGGAGTAGTAAGTAGCAAGTAAAAAGTTTTGACTTCTCACATCACGACATCACGACTCCTGACTCCTGTCTTCTGATATCACGACTTCTAAACTTTTATAAAATTCATGAATCAAACTATTGAACAACTAATCGATTTGGCTAATCATCGAGGTGTAGAAGCCGAAGTCTACTATCAAGATAGTCAAAATACTAATATCAATTTTGCCAATAATCGTCTTAAATCTTTACAAACCAAAGCTACCGCAGGAGTTGCCCTGCGAGTTATTGCCGATGGTAAATTAGGTTTTGCCAGTTCTAGCGATCTTACTCGTAAAGAAGAACTATTGGATGCAGCTTTGGCTACCGCAGCTATTGGCGATCGAGTTGAATTTAATTTAGCAGAAAATACTCAGATTACTGATGATGCTACTAATACGGTTTCTTCTTCGACAGAAGAATTAGTAGCCATGGGCAATAAGTTAATCGCGCAAGTCCATGAATACAATGCTGATATTTTAGTCGATGTTGACTTTAATGTTCGCTCCAGCACAGTAGAATTAGCCACAACCAAAGGTGCTACTGCCCAACGCCATAAGCAAACTATTAGTAGCAGCCTTTCTGGTAACTTAGTACGAGGAGAAGATTTTCTCGAAGCCTTTGCCTTTGACGTAACTAAAGATAGTCAACCTAAACCAGATCGACTGTTACAAAAGTTATTGGAAAAATATCGCAGAGCAGAGCAAACAGCTACTATAACTAGTGGCTCTTATCCCGTGCTATTTACCCCCACAGCAGCAGCTTTTACCCTGGGTAGTTTATTTAAAACTATTTTGTCTGGTCAAGCAGTACTGCAAAAAGCTTCTCCTTTAGCCGATAAACTAGAAAAACAAGTATTCGATCGCCGATTAACTCTCAAAGAAGACCCGACAATTGGTGTCAACGCTTGTGATGTAGATGATGAAGGTATTCCCACCAGTCAAAAAGTATTTATCGATCGGGGTATAATCAAACAATTTTACTGGGATTTACGTTGGGCTGCTCGTGCTAATACTAAATCTACTGGCAATGGCTTTAGAGGTGGTTTATCCCGTCCTAATCCTAGTGTAGTTAATCTCTGTGTTAGCCCTGGTTCGACTAGTATAAATGACCTTATTGCTGGGATAACTGAAGGCGTTATTGTCGATCAGGTTTTGGGTGCAGGACAATCCAATCAACTCGCAGGAGAATTTTCTGTCAATCTAGATTTAGGTTACAAAGTCGAAAACGGCAAAATTGTCGGTCGTCTTAAAAATACTATGGTGGCAGGAAATATTTTCGATGCTTTCAATAACCTGGTAGATTTAAGTCAGGAAGCAGATTGGGTCGGTGGTGGCTCGAATATTCCTTATATTTTATTTGCTCAGTTAGGAGTGGCTTCCAAATAATAATCAGTTGTTAAGGGCGATCGATCGCCCGTACAGTTGTTAGTTTTTGGGATAAACGGTTGGTCAAAAGTTAGGAGAAAACAATGAACAAAGAAGTAAATAACGATCGCTATTCATCTAGAAAAAATCCTATTCTTTATATAGTGCCTTGTCTTCTCTGTCTTTTGACTTTACTGACTGGTTGTGTTAGTTACGATGTCGGAGTTCATTTTGATAGTCCTTACGATGGTAGTATCGTTCAACATATCCAAATTAGCGAAGAGTTAGCAGATTTAGATCGATCGGCAACTAAAGAATGGTTCAACAGTATTGAAGATAGAGCCTACAAGCTACGAGGAAGAGTAAACCGTGTTTCTTCAGAAGAATTGGTCGTAGATATTCCTTTTAATAATAGTAAAGAATTAGTCGATAAATTTAACCAGTTTTTCTATGGCGATACTTCTCCTACTGCGCCATCCTCATCTACAGACTTAGCCACAATTAACTCTCAGATGTCTTTGCGACAAAGTAACTTTCTTCTGTTTGAGAGAAACTATTTTAATTTAAAAATCGATCTGCGGGCTTTAGGAACTAGTTCTGAAGAAAATAAAATTTCGCTCGATACTAATTCTTTGGTTAATTTAACCTTTCAAGTCAATTCTCCTTGGATTGCTCGTAGTTTTCAAGGGAAGAATTTACTCACTCCAGTCAAAAATACCCCAGGTAAACTAATTTGGCAATTACAACCAGGACAAATCAATCAGATTAAAGCGGTGGTTTGGCTGCCTAGTCCTTTAGGTATTGGTGCAGCAATTATTATTGTCTTGATGATTGCTGGCTTTTATATTAAGTACAGACATTTTCCTGGCGTTGCCCCTTCAGTTTAAGCAATAAAAGTTGTCCAGAAAAAGCGATCGAGTTTAAGAAGTTCGATCGCTTTTTTCAACCTCGATCGAGCGCACTTTTCAAATTAAGATTCAAGACTATTATTGAGTTAGTTATTAATTTTCTTTACTTGATTTTCTACTTTCTTTTGCCACTTGTTAGCAACTTTTGCCGAACTAGCATTAAAGTCTTGTATTTTTTTATCTATCTCTTGAGCAAATTCTAAAGCTTTATTTAATTCGTGCATCTTAGTATCATTTATTTTCTGTGGTTTCATAATAAATTCTCCAAACGTTGCTTTAAACTAATAATTAGATTTTTAGTTTCTAAAACTTTTCCCATTTCTGCCGATAAATCTTCTCCTACTTCTTGTATATCTTCATCCGTAACTATATTTAACAAAGCAATATTCTCAATGATACTTATGATTCTTCTTTTTTCAACTTCTACCAATAAAATTGCGTTACTAAAAGTAGCAAAAAACTGAACTAATCTAGCATTATTTGGAAATTTATCTAAAATTATTCTAGCCAAATTTTGACCTGCTGTTGCTTGTTGTTCGATTTCATTTAGCTCTTGATTTAAGCTTTCAACAATGGAGTTAATCTCTGGAGGGATTGTCATTAAGTAACTATTGCTATTACGTTGCACATTATAATTGATTTTGGGGATAGATGCGATCGCTCTTTCTCA
Organism: Xenococcaceae cyanobacterium; assembly: GCA_051439545.1. Taxonomy (GTDB): domain Bacteria; phylum Cyanobacteriota; class Cyanobacteriia; order Cyanobacteriales; family Xenococcaceae; genus JASJDJ01. Next base: position 35,420 of record JBFRWK010000042.1, read on the forward strand.
ACCTCGATCGCATTTCTCAATCCTTATACCATTAACAACTACAATATAATTATCAAAACTATTTAAAAAAATCTTAAATTATTTACAATAACTCTAAGAAATAATCTAAATCTATTCTGGCTTGCTTCAAAATTTTAGCCAGAGTAGATCTCTTTACTGGTTTATGTGCTGGTACAGTTATTTTAAGAGTTTCGTCAGGTAATTTCTTTTCTAATCTAATATGACTTCCTTTTTGACGAACAACAATCCAATTATCTCTTTGTAAAGCATTAATTATCTTTTGATAAGAAAGACTGGGAACTTTACTCATATTACTAATTCCCGAACGATTATGTCTTTGTTACTATCAATATCTTCTTCTATCGGTTCGAGATAAAGTTCGATTGCTTCAGTAATATTTTCTAAAGCCTCATCAATACTATCCCCTTCACTGATACAACCAGGTAAAGCAGGAACATAAACAGTATATCCACCTTCATCACTAGGTTCTAATATTACTTGTAGTTTCATGTTTTTTTCTTTACTGTTTTATTGTATTGTAGATGATTTAATATAGGCGATCGCCCTTTCCAACTCAGATCGTACATCTCAATCTATATCCCATCAACAACTACAATATTATTGTCAAAACCACAAACTAAAAAGCGGATTTCCTTGTATTTCTCCCCTTTCCTAATAGGAGAGGGGCTGGGGGAGAGGTTAAGGAGAGGTAAAATGTCATCACCAGCAATTAATACTGTCATCAAAATGATGGAGTCTTTACCGTGACAGCCAAACAAGATAAAATTGTCGAACATTTAAGAGAGTATATTCAAGATTTACAAGACGAACAAAGATGGAATGAATCTTTTAACAAATCCCAAGATAAACTAATAGCTGCTGCTAAATTAGCCAAACAACAAATTGCTGACGGAAAAGCGC
>JBFRWK010000043.1:0-11794 GCA_051439545.1 Xenococcaceae cyanobacterium
GTATTTGTTTGAGATAGTCAATTAAGCTTTTATCCATGATTTTTCAAACTATGAGAGCAAATATATAGTTTTTAATCCCTAAAGCTTTAATTTACCTCTTTTTTATTCCGAATGAAACAGCCCTGCCCACTCTAGTCGATCGAGGGCAGCAGCATCATCAATATTCTGAAAATTTACCCAATTCAATTGCTGAAGGAACAATAAATAGCCTGGAATCCTGTCAACTCCTGGCAACAAAACAGGGATGACTAGAATATCTTCGTTAACAAATTGGCTGATGAGGGTTGGTAGTTCTATTCTTTGCCATTGCCCTATCTCATTAGAACCAATGCAGATTGCAGCAGATTTAATTTGAGGAATCGCTTTTTGAATTGCATCCTGAAATAACTCTCCTGGGGCAATTTGTTCTTCATCTAGCCATGGCTTTAATCCACGCTGCTTCAGTTTCTTAGCAATAGCTCTTATTTTAGGCTTATCTACACTATTATGAGCCAAGAAGACATCAAATTCATAAGACTTTTGATTGGACTCTACCATCCGTCAGACTCCTCAATTGACTCTTCTACACCTGCAATCTTTGCTAAAGCATTAGCATATTGTCCCAAATCATGCCTGAGTTTTTCTAACTCGTCTCTCAATTTTCCTTCCTCAGACCATTGTTGTTCGTGTTCTTTTGGACTTAAATTAGGAGGTCGTTGAGCTTCGTAGGTTTGTAAAAGCGGATGCCACTTTGCCAGAAAAGGACGTAAACCTCTATTTAAGACAGCAATAGCAATACCACCAACTGACTTAATCGAAATCCCAACATCAGGGCCTGCTTCTTTAAGTATTTCTCTAGTTGTACCAAACAAACTATATAAAGAGTTTAAAGCCTCTCGCAAAAGTCCTGTATCAGCTTCTAAAGGTTCTACTGCAATGCGAGTAACTAATTCAATATAAAGTGACCAAGCTGCTCTACTTTGAGTTTGGTCTACTTCCCATTCAACTTTACCAATACCAAAGGGAAGACTTAGAGATACTTTCTTCGGAGCAAACTTTCTCAAAATGCCAACCCACCAATCCCTTTTCACTTTTCACTAATCCTTTCTCACTTTAGCTTTTAGTGTTGCTAACTCTTTAAAATATATAAAAAAACAATAAGAAATACAAGAAGCTCGGAATTGAGTATTATTTAAATTCTTCTCTAAAAATACAAAATTGTTTGTTGGGCGATCTAAGCTATAGTGTGCGCGATCGACGTTCTCTGTTGTTTATTTTACATAGGCGATCGATCTAATATGAAATTGTCTGGTGGGCAAAGTGAATTTTCAAGCACTGTGGCGATTTGAAGCTTGGGTTTGCCTATCCTTTTGTCGATCGATTTTTCGTTTACAGAAGTGCGATCGCTAAAATATCGCTAAAATAATTAAATTTACCATTTAGATGGATTTAAGGGATGCAATTGGTCATTTTGCCATAACAGAGGATTATTAACGATATATTCCCTGATTTTGTTTAATGATTGTTCATTACGAATGATAATTACGTTGCCATATGGGTGTGCCTGGTGCGTTGCGAATTAGATTTATTTGTTTGGTGGAAACGGTTTTAAATGCACCAATTAAACGACCTAATGATTTTCGTTTCAATTCAGGATTAATTGGTAAATTTTTATCGGTTAAGACAACATCATTTCGGTTTAATGTAGGGGCGGTTCGCGAACAGCCCCTACGGGGTTTGTCGATTAAAACCATAATCCCATGAAAATGATTGGGCATAATTATCCATTCATCTAAAATTAAATAAGGATAACGTTGGGATAACCATTGATAGGTTTCTGCAATAATTTCACCATATCAATTTAATCCCATTGCACCATCAACAATATCACCAAATAAACATTGTCTTTGATAACAACAAACCGTAACAAAATAGAAACCAGAGCGACTATAATCGTAGCCTTTTAACCTAATCGATCGCCTGTGGTGTTTTTCTCGATCGTATTCCATTAATAATAATGAATTTGTTTCAATTCTAATTGCTTTTCAAATATTTCATTTATAGGCAACATTTGATTATCACTAGTCATAAATTTATGGTCTTTTGTTGCCCTAATAACCGAACCATCTTCTAGAGTATATTCAAATACTTCTCGTTCACCGCGATCGTGCCATTGAGCAATAGGTTGAGTGTAAATAAAACCGTTTTTATCGACACTATAAACATTACATTTAATCTGTTCTTTAACAATTTTACCAATCGGCATTGCCCCATATTCTACTGTTAAAATTTCCGTGTCATAACTGAGACAATACTCGGCAAATTTTAGCATTTGATCGAATAAATCTTCGGCAATTTCTTGTCTAACTCCGTTTTTTGTTGAACCGTCGATAAACTTTTCTCGATGTTTCTGCATTTCGGAAATTTTCTTTTTTCCCATCGCTCTACGAAGCAAATCGGCTTCTCCTAGAGAATAACCAGCTAAATCTTGAGCCATTTTCATAATTTGCTCTTGATAACAATTATGAGTGACAAGGTTATTTGCTAAGAAGTAAGGTGAGGATTGGTCTGCCATTTCAATATCGAAGCATTCGATTTCTCCTGCTTCTTCTATGCTGACTGCATAGACAGGTCTAACATCCTGAAGATAAGTTTTTTCGTATAATAATTGATAAAATTCTTGCCAGTTCTCTAACTTGGTACTATATACCGATTTTGTAGGACGAAATAAGGTAGATTGCGCTAAAGATCGTTTAACGGTTTTTCTAGTTTCGCGATCGCTATTACTAATAGATGTTTCTAAAAGTAGGGCAAATTCTTGGCTAGCTATAGGTAAATAGCCTGACACGATTTCATATTTTTTATTAGGCAACCTAGTTTTACCCAAAATATTAATAAATCTCGTGCGATCGAGTACATAAACAGCGTTATCTTTTAGGTAATAACTAATTTTTAGGCTACTCAATAACCAACCTACTTGTTCGATCAAAATAGGAGATGTGTTACGAAAATAAACTAGATTCTTGCTATAGCAGCCATCGCTATCCCAAAGCCCTTTTAATAGATCGATGCGGTCTTCTTCTATAAAATCTTGAAAGGTAGAGGGTAAATGTTTGAATTTAGTCGTAACCTTCCAACTGCGATCGCCATACAATCGATCGAAAAATTGGGTTAAAGGGGAAGGAAAAGGAGCAGTATTGAACTTACAATAAGCATACCAACATCTGGTATGGAAATAGTATTTAGCTTCACCTCCCCAAGTTTGAGACATTAAGTTAGATAAATAAATAGCTGTTGCTTCATCAATACAAGCAATGTTAGGGCTAGAAGAAACTAAATTACCATCGCCAATAAAAACACCTAACAAATAAGCCTCATTCGCATTTAATTTAACTTTATTATTACCAACTGCCCATTTTTCGTATAATACAGAATTACAAGTATGGGCGTTTTTAAGATTATCATCTGCTTTTAGTTCCGCTACAAAGCGATCGCCTTCGGGAGTCAAAAAACGATGGTTTTCAGTAGTATAAATTGTCGTGCCAGTAGAGAGAGTAATTCTAAAAACTTTTTTAATTCCGCTAGACCATTTTTTCGCTACTTTAGCAGACCAGACCCTTTCTCCATTGGAACTTAAAATGATATCTCCCTGCTTAATCTTCTCGATTTTTTCGTAGCTACCATCTGGCTTATTAATTAATGTTCCTTTAGCCAAACATAAAACTCCGTAAGTTTCTGTGAGAATGGGCTTTAAAAGTTCGTGTTGAAATTCAACTTTTTCTCTCCCGTGTTTGCGGTTAATAAAAATGGGAATTAAACCTGCATCTAATGGCCCTGGTCGATATAAAGCCAAAATAGAAGAAATATCTTCAATACCAGAAGGTTTTAAATCTCTAACGATTTGGCGCATTCCTTCTGATTCTAATTGAAATATACCCTCTAAATCTCCAGCTTCTAACAGTTTATGAGTTCTATTAACATCAGGTGGTAATTTTTTGTATTTACCTTTACTAATAATATCTAAGGCTCTTCTTTCATCTAAAGGTAGCTGGTCTAAATCTAATTCTACTCCTTTAGTTTGTTTGATTAAATCCGCAGCACGTTGTATAGTTGTGAGGTTTTTTAAACCTAAAAAGTCCATTTTAAGTAATCCCAACGATTCCAAATCTTCCATGAAATACTGGGTAATTACTGCCCCTTCTTTATTGATTTGTAAGGGGACAATTTCATCTAAAGGTTGAGAAGAAATAACTACTCCTGCTGCATGAACGCCATAGGTTTTATTAGTACCTTCGATGCGAATTGCCATATCCAACCAATGTTTTACAGTTATTTCTCCTACTACTTCTTTTTGGTCATTGTGAATAGGAACGGTTTCATTGTCGTAGGCTTGTTTAAACTGAGGTTCGGGAGTATCTTCCGAAATCATTACCTTAAGTTTAGTGGGCTTACCCCGCACCACGGGAATTAATTTCGCCAGGCGATCGGCATCAGCAAAACTAACTCCTAGTACCCTGCCGACATCTTTTAAAACCGCCTTGGAAGTTAAGCGGTTAAATGTTATAATCTGAGCTACATTGGATTCCCCATACTTATCGGTAACATACTCGATCATCTTCTCCCTTCTTTCGATGCAGAAGTCAGTATCGATATCAGGCATGGACTTCCGTTCGGGATTGAGAAAGCGTTCAAATAGTAGTCCGTGGTGAACTGGATCGATATTAGTAATTTTAAGAGAATAAGCAACTAAAGACCCCGCAGCACTCCCGCGACCAGGCCCCACTGGAATACCATTATCTCTAGCAAACTTAATGTAATCCCACACAACCAGAAAGTATGTAGAAAAACCTTTCTCTTGCATTACCTTCAGTTCGGTTAACAGCCTTTCTTTATAGACAGGATCGACTTCGGAGGCAGTGCGACATTTTAGTCTTTCTAGCAAACCTTGCCAAGCAACTTCTTCTAAATAACTATCGGCAGTATGTCCTGATGGTACTGGGTAATCGGGAATACGAGGCTCACCTAAAATATTATAGGGTTGTATCTTTTCGGCAACTTCTAGAGTGTTATTAATCGCTTCTTCGATTACTTCTTCACTGAGATGATCGCGAAATAACAGTTTCATCTCCTCTGCGGATTTCAGATATTCCGTACCGCTATAACGCAGGCGTTTTTCATCGGTGATACGCTTGCCCGTGAGGATACATAACAGTGCATCGTGTGCCTCTACATCGTAACAAGAAATGAAGTGAGAATCATTAGTAGCAACAATTTTAATATCTAGTTCGCGGGCGATTTTAACTATTTCTACATTAACTATACGGTCTTCTGGCGAACCGTGGTCTTGTATTTCTAAATAGTAATCATCGCCAAAAATATCTTTATACCATTTAGCAACATCTCTTGCCCTAGCAAAGTCTCCCTTGAGGATATTTTGGGGTACTTCTCCCCCCAGACAAGCACTAGTAACAATTAACCCTTGATGATATTGCTCTAATAATCCTTTATTAATACAAGGACGAGCAAAAATTCCCCTACCCTGAAATCCTTTGAGGTGAGAGATGGTAGTTATTTTGACTAGGTTTTTATAACCTTGGGTATCTTTCGCCAGAACAACTTGATGATATTTTTTGTAGCGTTTGGTTTTGTCTTCGATATCACCGTTGATAACATACATTTCGTTACCAATAATCGGCTTAATATTCTTATTGCGACATACTTTGATAAGTTCGATCGCGCCATACATCACCCCATGATCCGTTAAAGCGATCGCGGGCATATCTAATTCTAAAGCGCGATCGATCATTTGGGGAATCTGAGATGCACCATCGAGTAAGCTATAGTCGCTATGAATGTGTAAACCGACGAAAGACATAGGTTATTAGGGATTAGTAAATTAGACTTATGCGCCAAAATTAATATAACAGCGATCGATATTATAGTTAGCCTTATGACAAAAGCTTGAAACAATAGTACAAAAAAACTTGTATGAAAGACCTAAACACAGAAATAAATACAGTAGAACTAACACCAAAAGATTTCGATCGTGCTGCGGCTCTTTTGGCAGAAGCTTTTTATGATAATCCTTTGCACGTTTACATCTTTCCCAACCCCAATAACAGACTAAAAGCAATTCGATGGATGTTAAGAGGTAATCTTAATAAGAATCTCAACTCTCGGAAAAATATCGGTCAGAGTTTTGCCTTAGTCGAACCAAAACGTTACCACCGAGTGCGAAAAATTAAGGCAATGGCTTTTTGGAATCCTCCTCATGGCGATGCTGTCAGCTTCTTTTCTCTGGTGCAAGAAGGATTATTAACTATGCCGTTAAGATTTGGTTGGGATAGTTTCTCACATTTGTTTGAGGTAATCGAGGAGATTGAAATTGTTAAAAAACAAACACTCAATGATACACCTGCTTGGTATCTCAATAACATGGTAGTAGCCCCCGATCTAAGAAGTAAGGGAATTGGTACTAAAATTTTGAGCCAACAGCTTCATCAAGTAGTTGAACCTTCTGGTTTTCCCGCAGTTTTAGTAACTCAAAGGGAAGCTAACGTGAGGTTTTATCAGCGACTTGGCTTTGAAGTAGCGACAGAATCATTAGTTGGTAGTGGAGAATATGCGTTTACGAACTGGTGCATGATTTGGACAGCTAAATAATTCATTTTTGGGACCGATCGAGAAATGAATAAATTGACTAATTTTTTCTCATCTAAGTCGATTAAATTCTTCCTCCGTAATTCCTATTTGCTTGAGAATTTCTTTAAATAACCAACCGCCAATTTCAGCCTTACCGTGAATAGGAATAGTGGTCGCTCTTCCATCGGGATGTTGCCAACGCGCATGACTACCTTTTTGTCGAGTTTTCTTAAACCCTAGTTTTTTGGCAACTTTTTGTATTTCTTTGGCTTTAGCTGGCATTAGCAATAATTAACTCAACGTCTTGAGGAAGAGGATTTCCCTTTTCTTGATACTCTTCCTGAATCATAGAAAAAACATTATCTAATTCTGCTCTTGCTGCTGCTGAAGTTTCTCCCCAAGCATGGCATCCTTCAATTGCAGGTACATAAGCAACAAAAGTGCCATTATCATCGGGACGAATAACTATCGTATAATCTTGCAAAGTTTTCATAATTTACTCAAGCTGATAATCAAAATCTTATTGCCAATTATAGAAAGCTTTGTTTGACGATCGCGCCATACATCACCCCATGAGCCGTTAAAGCGATCGATCATTTGGGAAATCTGAGATGCACCATCGAGTAAGCTATAGTCGCTATGAATATGTAAACCAACGAAAGACATAGGTTATTAGGGATTAGTAAATTAGACTTATGCGCCAAAATTAATATAACAGCGATCGATATTATAGTTAGCCTTTTAATTCAAGCTTGAAACTAGATGAAATAATCGATAGTGATTATGCCCAAAAATAAATAAGCTACCACAAAAGAGATTATTATCTAAGATTTCTGGTTTTGAGACTTAAATCTGCCTTCGATAAAGGCTCTTTTAGCCAAATGCTTGGTTTTACGTCCTGTAACTCGCTCTCGCCACATCTTAAAACTCGATTGTTTCATTTCTCGGCGCATTAAAGAAATTACTTGTTTTTCTGATAAACCAAATTGGGTTTCAATTGCTGCAAAAGGGGTACGATCTTCCCAGGCCATTTCGATAACGCGATCGATAGTAGCACTGTCTAATTCTGGTAATTTGCTCATTTCATTAACTCCTGTACGGGCGATTCGCGAATCGCCTCTAATACAAAAACTATAATTCAAACAAAAAGCGAATTACATTTCCGAAAAGATAGATTCATTACGAGAACTAACTTGCCAATCTTCATTTTCTCCACCAATAATTAATTTACGAACGGTCACATATTCTTTACTGAGTTGATTGAGAGAATTGATCAAAATATCGATCGCAATAAGATCGCTAGTACCGAGATCGAACCAACAACGTCCCCAAGTACCTAAATATTCAAAACTTCCCATATTGTGCATTGGTGACATAAATGCATTAGAGGCAATATCAGTATCGTATTCCATATAGCTAATATCTACACCTGTATCTTGTACTTGCAGATTTTCGGCGTTAAACCCTCCTAGTTTTCCCAGAAAAAACCAAGAGTTAAATAACTCTTCAATATATTGTTGTTCCACGGGGGAGGGGACGGTTTCAAATTCTAACCAAATCCATAGATCGAAAGGATTAAATTCGCGAAACTGAATTTCCATAAATGAAAAGAGGTGGATTAAATAATAGTCAATTAATTTTTAGAAAACAAAAGTCTCTTAAGGTATTATTACCTTGAAAAATTTTCCCGATACTAAACATCTATCATTAGAGACTCCCAAATTGCCGTCGATTAAAATATATGCTGTAGTCGAATCTACAAATACTAATCCTTCTGAGGAAGGGGAAAGAGAACGAACAATTTCAGGTTCGACGATTTTATTGGACTGAAGTAACTCAAGAGGAAATCGCCATAGTACAAAGTTATCTAGACCATCTTCAGGCCCTCCAGCAATTCCCCACAGATAATTTTGCCATAAAGTTAGTTCTCTAATACCTCGTCCAGCTAAATCTAAAAGTGTTACTCGATCGAACTGATAACTATTAAGATCTTGTAGATGTAAGAGAATAGCCAAATTTTTATTCTCTAAAGTTACTAAAGGCGATCTCATTCCCAGCCAAATACTCGGTTCGACAGAATCATCATTAACGGCAACAGCACCTTCAACATTATAGTGATTGGTAGTAAAACAGTCGTCCCTATTTCCCTTGGCTAAATTAGCAACTTCTTCTGCATTATCGATCGCTTTAGCTACAGCTTGGATAATTTCATTGTTTTCTAGATCTACATCTTTAAATAATATTCGAGAATCAATTTTTGGGGTTTGAACAACTTCATTAATAGGTCGAATAGTATTATTGTTTATTTCTGCTTGTAACCAACGCTGTCTTTTAGTTTTAGTTTCGCAGTTACCATTACGACTATGAGAACCAAAAATGAGAACTCGATCGTTTTCTAAACTAGCGATCGCTTCAATATCGCTAATTTCTATAGTTTCTAAGCTCAATTCTTGTTGCTGTTCGGCTTGTAGTTCACCTGCATTTAAAGGATAAACAAAGACGGTATCATTAATTTCATTATCACCTACTAATAAACAATCTCCGTCTCGATCTCGGCAAGGTATTTTGACTACTGCCGAAGGTTCGCAGAGAGGATAATTACCTAAAATTTTGGGGATTTCCATAGCTTCTGTTAATAAGCTACAGGAGGTAAGGAAAAAAATCAGACTTATTAAGAGTAAAAGCCGATCGCCTTTTGTTTTTAACATTTAATCATTTTAGTAATTATATTAGTGGTATGTATTTTCGATCGCCTATCTCTTGGTTCGATCGAAAGATAGCCAGTCCCCTTGAAGAGTAAAAGCAGCCCAATAATAAGGGTGATTCCAATCAGGATGTTGCTGCATATATTTTTGTGTGGCATTTAATGCCTCTGCTGGAGTTAAACCATCTTGCAAGATAAAACTATAAAACTCGCTCATAAATTCTGCCGTAGCAGCATCATTTACTTTCCACAGACTGACTAATAATCTAGTTGCCCCTGCATACATAAAACCTCTGGTTAAACCGACTAATCCTTCTCCTCTGATTTCTTTACCTAAGCCTGTTTCGTAAGCACTCAACACAACTAAATCCGCAGGAAGATCTAGGTTAAATACTTCGTGGAGGCGTAAAAACCCATTTTGAGGATTTCCTTTCTCATCGAATAGAGATAAAACTATCCCTGATAATTCGGGTTTTTCGCTATTTAAAATGCCATGAGTGGCAAAATGGACAATATTGTAATTACTCAATTCTGGGCTGGTGGCAAATTGTAAATTCGCATCGAAACCAAAAGCAGAAATTTTCTGAGATTCGGGAACAAGATCTCTTATGGTTTCCGCTTCTTTTTTTGTACCTTTAAGACGGGATAATTTTAAATCCAAACTTCTGGTTGCACTTTTAAGAGGATCGTAACCAAAGTCTTCTGTCCCAGGTTGTTGCTTTTGAGGTAAACGAATGTCACTCTTACTAAAAACGGGATCGGCAAGTATAGCTAATTTTTTAGTGGCTGGTATTTGATTTTCTTGATTAGTTCGTAAACGAGCTAAAACCGAACTAGAAGGCAGATTTACTATTTGATGATTATTCGATAATAGTCGATCATCTTCTGTAGGAAGACTGGCAAAAGGAATATATTGCAAAGCAGCATCACTTACGATTACTATTCTGGATTTTTGGGTTGCTTCAGCAGTAGGAGGTGTAATAAATTGACTCAGTTTAGTTGCTACGGAATTTAACTTGTTGTCTCTACTTTCATGCTGTAAAAGCTTGTGATATTCTCTGGCTAAAGTTTCAATTTCTTCCCTAGATGCTAGTTCATGAGTGCTGAAACTATCTTTACTAATTACCCATACATAACTACGATCGCGCCATAGAGAATATTGCCATAATACTGTATCCTCATCGAGTAATTGTTGTAATTGCTTGAGTTTAATTGGTTGAGGTTGAGTTAATTCCGCATATTCTGGACTATTAGCCCTAATTTTGGCTTGTACTTGTTTATATTGTTCTACAAGTTTGCTTCTTTCTGTTTCTAATCGATTTAATAATCTTTGGCTACAATTTTGACTACAGAAACTAATTCTTTGTCTTTCTATGGCATCTAGTTTATTTTGAAGTCTTTTTTCTTCTGTAACTAATTCAGGTGCAACACCTTGACGAATATCGATATTAGCTTCTTCGAGTAATTCTAAAAGACTTCTGGCTTTACCTTGTTCACTGGTTTCAAAAGCCAACACATCATAACCCCGATCGGGGTTTTGTTGATGTAATTGCATCAAGATTTGAGTTTTGAATTTGTAGTCATCTTCTACAGTAGAAAAATAAGAAGCTTTCTGTTTTTCTCCTAAATTATTGTAAACTAAACCAATATTATTAAGAGTAGTTGCTTCTAATTGGCGATCGCCTACAGCCTGAGAGATAGGTAAAGATTGGTTATAGTAATCTAAAGCTTTTTGCTTCTCTCCTAAATCATCGTAAACATCACCGATATTATTGATAGTAGCTGCTTCTAATTGGCGATTTTCTACAGCTGGAAATAGAGGTAAAGTTTGGTTATAGTAATCTAATGCCTTCTGTTTCTTCCCTAAATCATAGTAAACTCCACCAATTCTAAATAATGTTGCTCCTTCTCCCGAAGGATAGTTTACTTCTCGCAATATAGGTAAGGCTTCTTGGAATTTTGCAAGAGCTTGTAATAAAGATTCTTTTGTACCTTGTTTATACAATGCCAATCCTTCTTGCAATAATCTATTAGCAGTTTCTAGTTTTTCTTCATCGGTAGTAGTTGCTTGAGCGTATAAATTATTATTAGCTTCAGATACACTTATGGGTTTAACAATAGGAGCAAAACCCAAAATTAAAGTTAAAGCAATAACGCTGTGAGATAGTGATTTAATCATGATGTAGCGGTTAATAATCATAGTTTTTGTCTTGGTATGGTGCGCGGACTAAAATTAAATAATTTTTCAAAACAATCGATCTAAGCCCCCCTAACCCCCCAAACTTGGGGGGAATAAAGAATTTAAAGTCCCCCAGTATTGGGGGATTTAGGGGGCAAAATTACCTGTTGACTTCTAGTGGTCAATTTATTATACATACTTATACAAAGCTATAAATAATGTATAAGTATGCGACCCCATGAATTTGCGGAACAAGTAGGAGTATCGGTAGAGACATTGAGAAGATGGGA
>JBFRWK010000044.1:0-81697 GCA_051439545.1 Xenococcaceae cyanobacterium
CTAACCATTGTTTGGCATAAACTGCAATTAACCCCAGAGTAATTAAGACGGATGCCAATCCAAGACTTAAGCCACAGACTAGAAACAATCCATAAGTTATTTGGTTTAGTGAAATTGCAGCGAGTAACATTACCAGTGCAGAAGGACAAGGAACTAAACCTCCCGCAATTCCCAAAGCAATGGTTGATGGATTAGAAAAATTAGAAGAAGGAGAATGGTGATGATGTTCATCTTGAGGACTTAATCGACGCATCAGCAGCCAAAACCCCACGCTACAAATAGTTAAACCACTAATTAAATTCAAAACTGGATATAATTGCTCTGGTAAAATATACTCTGATGCAAACAGGGCGATCGCGCCAAGTATAAAGACACTGAACGTATGGGTAATGGTTGTGGCTAAACCAAGTAAGACTGCTTGATATGCCGTTCCTTTACTTCCAACTAAATAAGCACTAACCAATGCTTTTCCATGCCCTGGTGCAAGAGCGTGAATAGCTCCAAATCCAAAAGCGATCGTCATTCCAGTTAGTATTGCACCAAATGTTGGTTCCTCTTTAAATACTGGTAACCAAGTTAAACTATCGATATGAGCAAAGAGCGTTGCTTGCTGTATGTCGATTGCCTTAAAAATATTACTAATATTGATATAGTTATTGTCAAACATAGCTTTTAGTAAAATTCAAGAAGAATTTTAGGCAAAATTAAATCAGTATTCACGTTAATATGATAACGATTATCATTATCGTAATTCACCAATGGTCAGTCAGTTAACCCAGTCTCCCTTACAGATTGCTAATCCAGAACAATATGTTCACCTGATGAGCTAAATTCACAGATATCTAAAGTCAAGTTTAATGGAGGGATTAATGGTTACATTAGAAGATGCCAGAAGAGTAATTAGTGCAGCCGAAAAAAAAGCACTTGAAATTGGTCAACCAATGAATATAGCAGTAGTGGATGGGGGAGGAAATCTGGTAGCCCATGTACGAATGGATGGGGCTTGGATCGGAAGTATCGATATCTCGATTAACAAAGCGTATACTTCGCGGGCGTTCGATTTGTCCACTAAAGATTTAGCCGAACAGAGTCAATCAGAAGGACAATTTTTTGGGATTCATGCCTCTAACAATGGCAAAATCATGATTTTTGCTGGGGGAATACCCCTTTACAGTGAAGGACAAGTAGTGGGGGGAATTGGAGTTAGTGGAGGATCGGGAGAGCAAGACCATGCCGTAGCCGAAGCTGGAGCAGCCCTATTTTAATTGTTGAAAACATCATTAGAAATGGAGCGGGTAAAATCAGGCTTGGAGAAGTTACACGAAAACCAATTTCTCAATCGGGAAAATCATTGCCCCCAGTCGGTTAAATGAACGTGAGGAATGGCAACACCGTCTGCAACAAATCGTTCCTTAAAAACATTCTAAGGTTCACTTGAATATCCTAATTATTTAGGATAACGTTCTAATATTGCTTTGAATGAATAAAGGAAGGTTGACCATGACTACAGCTAAGGTGACTCAAATGAAGTGTGCTTGCCCTTCTTGCCTCTGTATTGTTAATACCAGTGATGCTGTCCCAAAAGATGGAAAATATTACTGTTGTGATACTTGTGCCAATGGACAGCCCGATTGTGCAGGTTGCTCCTATGATGGATGCGGGTGTCACGCCTAATTCGATTACATTGAACGTTCTTCTGAGATTTAATTAGCAAATCTTTTTTTACTACCATAGTAAACTATCTTAAACTCTAGAAGATCGCTCTTGGGACTATAAAGCGTATAAGTAGCCTTTCCTGGTTCTCTGCCTACATTTCCTACACCAACAACCCTTCTTTTGGGTGCAGTAATAGTTTGAACGGGTTGCTGGCGATCTAAGGTCATCACCGAACTATTAACCGAACCTCCTTGTAGCTGATATTCAAAAACTTGACCCGAACGACCACAAAAGAGATGATTTGCCTGGACTCTTTGCAAGCGGTCTAGCATTTGCCAGGGTGGGGTTTCGGGGGTTAACTCATCACTGACACTAACAGTGCTACCGTGAATTAACAAACAATCTAATTCAAAGAAGCCAAAATGACAATTGCGTAACCAATGTACGGTTTCACGAGACACAGAATCCCAAAGTAGTTTAGCGGTTTCTTTGCCAAAGCGCTCGATTAATTGTGTTGGTTCTGCTGTCGAACCCAAACCGTGTAAGGTCAAGAATTGTTTTTCCCACCAACTAACACATACTTGGGGTTCTAATTCTACAGGTAAAGGATTCTGATTGCTTTTGATTACTTTTTCGCTTTCTGTGTTAGCTGCTTTGCAAATTGGTCCTGTTGTCAGAAACATTGGCGGTGGTCAAATGGCTTGTCAACGTATTGTGCCAGCAACTGTTAAACCCAGTTTGGCAATTGGGTGATTTTTTCGTTGAAGAAGCGATCGCTCATCTAGCCCACTAGAAATTTAAGTATCTTGTACTATTGAACTAAATAGATGTAACCGTTACCGCTAAATATCCGTGAGTCAAAAGAAAGCAGACGATCTTTGTCAGGTAAGATGTTTTAACACCGATCTAGTTACTCAAATTCGGGAAACTTTCCCCTCAGAAGATACTTTAGAGGAAATGACGGTTATTTTTAATGCTTTAGCAGACCGCTCAAGGGTTAAGATACTTTATGCTCTGAGAAACGGCGAAGAGCTTTGTGTTTGCGATATTGCCGCCATGTTAAATGTCAAGATCGCTACCGCTTCCCATCACTTGCGGAAAATGCGTGATTTGAAGCTACTTAAATATCGTAATGACGGCAAATTGGCTTATTATTCCCTAAAAGATCGGCGCGTGACTGACATTCTTAGCTATTCTTTGCAGGAGTTAATTTAGCTTGCATTTAATATATTTTAGTTTTTCTCAATTCCGATCAGTTTAATTTAAGTTACATTCTAATGTTCATTTGAACGTTTACCAGATATCATAAATAATATTCAAACATTCATTTGAACGTTCAGATAAAAAATAATGGCAGAACATTGTTGTCAACACAAGGCAAAGGAATTAGAAAAGCTACAACAACGCCAGAGTAAAGTGTTATGGATTATTTTGGTAATTAATGCAGTGATGTTCGTGGTGGAGTTTAGCGGAGGAATTAAGGCTGCTTCTTTATCTCTAACAGGTGATTCCTTAGATATGCTGGGCGATGCTTTAGTTTATGGCTGTAGCCTTTACGTTATTAAAAAAGGTAAAAAAGCCCAGGCGCGATCGGCAATACTCAAAGGCGGTATTATGTTTATCTCGGCGATCGCTGTATTTGCCAGAGCCACCTATCAATTATTTGCTCAAACCGTCCCCACAGTTCAATTGATGGGCGAAATTGGTATTTTGGCTTTAGTAGCTAACTTAATTTGCTTTTTACTGTTGATTCGTCACCGTAACGACAATATCAATATGTCCTCGGTTTGGCTATGTTCCCGTAATGACATTATTGCTAATGTTTCAGTGTTGCTAACTGCTGGATTAGTATTTCTAACTGGTTCGTTTTTGCCAGATTTCATTTTAGGGCTATTACTCACCGTGGTTTTTGCTCAATCTGCGGGAAAAGTTCTCCAAAAGGCAAGAGCCGAATTAAATTGAAACTCAAACGGGATAGAATGATTATTATTGAATGGTTCGGAATGAATCAAATCAGCCTCAAGTTATTAGCTATCGTTTCTTTCAATTGTCAATCTAATCTGAATCGATTTTCTAGGTGAGAGCACTCTCGCTCCAAATTTCTCCAGAAACCCAGACAGAGTACAGAACAGGGGTAAATATCCCCGCTCCTGAGAGTGTGAGATAATAGTAATGAGAGTGGTTATCATTATTACTCATTGGGTGTTTGTTTCTGTAATTGAGTTAGAGGTGATCGCTATGACAACTCACTCCAGTTTCCAGAGTCTTGGCTCTCATTGGGTGGCACTTCATGTCGCTCCGAAAGCCATCATTCAGTTCATCGGTGGGGCATTTTTTGGCACTTTCCCTGTTCTTGTCTCTCCTTGGGGAGCAAATTCTTATTTCGATAGAGTCCCACTGGTTTCCTATCATTTTCTCCTCAAAAACTTATTGAGAGCAGGCTATAGCATTGCCCTCATCCCTTACCTTCTGACAGTCAACCACTGGTCGATGGCGAGACAGTTGTTAGCAGAACAACAACAGCTTCCAGGGAAGCTCCTGAAACTGGCAGAAACCCTAGGATATCCCACAACTGTTTATCAGAATCCCTCGGATTATTTTTGGGTCGGTCATAGTCTTGGTTGTGAATATATTACCCTACTTCGGTTTTTAAGTCGTAAATCCAAATCGTCGGAAAACCCAGAACTCCTCAATCCCCTTTTTAGAATTGAAAACCAACCCGCATTGCTGATTGCCCCTTGCTTTCAACCACCCGCTTGGCTTAAACTCTACAAAAAGCCGACCCAAGCGTTAGCTAGACAACTTCTAGTTGAGACGGCACAGAGAGTACCGACAGCCATGCTTTCTTTCAACCAGGACTTCACGGCGGGGAATTTAGTTGAGCAAACTGGGGATGTCTATTGGATTCATCAGCAGTTAGTCCACAATTCGGCAGATGGTTTAATTATCCACCGCGAACTGCCAGGCAATCATTATCAACCTCTGGGCTATGATACGGGCGATCGCAATTTGGTCAACCATGTCATTAATTGTTTAGAGAGGTTAAAAATCTGTTCCAGCCCAGAGGGGACGAAGCAATCTCTGTCAATTTCTTCTAATCCTTGAGCCAGAATAGCTCCAGCTCAATCCTGCCTATGACAGTCAGATCCGAGTTAAGTTCTATTGCCACTATTTCGACCTTCCCGTTAACGGCAATTGTGGGGCAGGACGCGATTAAATTATCACTGTTACTGCTGGCAGTCGAGCCGAGATTGGGTGGGGTAATCATTGCTGGGCGACGGGGGACAGCCAAATCGGTCATGGCACGAGGTCTTCATGCCCTCTTACCTCCCATTGAAGTAATCCAAGGGTCTTGCTGTAACTGCGACCCTGACCACCCAGAAGAATGGGATGACGCAACAAGCTCTCGCTTTTCCTGTTCTGTTTCCTCTCTGACCACCCAAGTGCGACCCATTCCCTTTATCCAAGTCCCGTTAGGTATAACAGAAGACCGCTTGCTGGGGTCAGTGGATGTCAGTCAGTCCATCAAGCTGGGAGAACCGGTTTTTCAACCGGGACTGCTGGCAGAAGCCCATCGGGGAGTACTCTACGTAGATGAAATAAATTTGTTGGAGGAACACATTACCAACTTGCTACTGACCATCCTAGCCGAAGGATACAATCAGATTGAACGAGAAGGCATTAGTTTTCAGCATCCCTGCAAGCCACTGTTTATTGCGACCTACAACCCAGAGGAAGGAGAATTGCGGGCACACTTGCTAGATCGATTTGCGAGCTTGCTATCCGCCGATGAAGTGTTGGAGGTTGAGAAGCGGGTCGAAGCAGTAGAGCGGGTGATTCGCTATGGGGAATCGCCCAGAGATTTTCTGAGCCAGTACGCAGAAGAACTGGATAACCTCAAAACCCAGATCGTGCTGGCGCGGTCATGGCTGGAGCAGGTGACAATCACCACCGAGCAAATTGAATATCTGGTGAAAGAAGCGATTCGGGGACAGGTAGAAGGACATCGAGGGGAATTGTTTGCCACTCGGATTGCCAAAGCTCATGCTGCCCTGAACGGAAGATTAGCGGTGAATGCAGAGGACTTGCGTTGTGGAGTGGAACTGGCGATCGTGCCACGAGCGATCGTGTCGGAAGTTCCTCCAGAACCGCCCCCACCAACGAGTCCAGAACAGCCAGCCGAAGAAACACCCCCCAAGGATGCTGAAACTCCTGAAACTTCAGAGCAACTCGAACCTGAATCTACCGCTCTTCCAGAGGAGTTTATCTTCGCCCCAGAAGGGGTCATTCTGGAGCCATCCATCCTTTACTTTGCTCAGATGGCGCAACGTCGTCAGGGAAAAGCAGGAGGACGAGGGGTAATCTTCTCTCAAGATCGGGGTCGCTATGTTAAACCCATGTTCCCCAAAGGAATCGTGAAGCGGGTTGCGGTAGATGCGACTTTACGCGCAGCAGCCCCCTATCAAAAGGCACGCCGTCTCCGCCAGCCAGAGCGACGGGTGATTATTGAAGAAGATGACATTCGCATCAAAAGGCTAGCACGTAAAGCTGGTGCTTTGGTTATTTTCGTAGTGGATGCCTCTGGTTCGATGGCACTACATCGGATGCAGTCGGCGAAAGGTGCGGTTCTTCAACTACTAGGAGAAGCCTATCGACACCGCGACCAGATTGCCCTGATTGTCTTTCGCGGTGAACAGGCAGATGTGCTACTGCCTCCCACCCGCTCGATTACTGCCGCCCGTCGTCGTTTGGAGCACCTTCCCTGCGGTGGTGGTTCGCCCCTGGCTCATGGGTTAGCTCAAGCGGTGCGGATGGGACAAAACGCCCGACAATCCAAAGATATTGGGCAAGTGGTAATTGCCCTGATCACCGATGGCAGAGCCAATATCCCTTTATCTCGCTCCCTGGGGCAACCCCTGCTTGAAATGGATCAACCCAAACTCAAAGAAGAACTACTAAAGATTGCGGCGGCAATTCGAGCTTTGGGGATGCAACTCTTGGTGATTGATACCGAAAATAAATTTATTTCCTCTGGCTTAGCCCAAGAACTCGCCCAAATGGCTGCTGGGAAATATTATTACTTACCCAAGACAACGGAACAGGCCCTCGCAACAATGGCGAAAAGCGCGCTCCAATCCGCTCTCTTATGATGGCGTTGTAGCGATTGCTGCGAGCGCCTGTTATCTTTTTCCAAAGACATCCAGCAATTCTCATTTTAAAATTTCATGAGATAAAACCCTTATTTTTAGCGGTTTTATTATTCTTAACAATTCCCTGACTCTCTGAAACAAAGCTGCTGTCGTTTTCCAATGGGAATTGCCATTTTTTTGGACCCGTTTGTCCCGATTTTGTTACTTTATTCTGGTTTCTTGGAAGTAACGTCCAGAAAATCAACGAAGCTCACAGGCAGTCAGCTGACTGCCTAACACAAGTACCTCAAAGCCTCATTTTGTATAGGTTTCATGACTTTTTAATAAAAGGTCATTTTAGAATAACACGATCTGCTAATAGCAGCACTGCGTGGTCTGCTGAAAGCAGGCGCTACGCGCACCGCGAAGCGGATCTCTTCGAGATCACCTGAAAGTATTGATATCCCATACTAGGAAAATCCAATTTCCACGAAAAATAAGGGATTGACATAGATGTGTCAGACAGTCAGGTCAGGCAGTCAGCTAATGATATATTCAAAAATAACTAAAGATACGTGAGTTCGACGGAATTAAAAAAGGGCAGGGGGTAGAGCAGGTAAGCCTTTGGGTTCTAAATCAAGGGAAGGTTTTTGAGGTAAATAGGTATAGGCAATCAACCCCGCAAAGAGATTAACCATGAAGTTCCTTTCCACTCCGATGTCTGGAATGTTCGATTTGAGAGATGTTCTTAAGTTGGTCATTAACAGTCTCAATCAAGGAGCGTTTACGAAGTAAAATTTTGTCGATGAGCTTCATTAACTTTTGCTTCATGTTTTTCTTGTGGCGAGTAATTAGCTTTAGTCCTTGTTCGTAGAGCTTTTCAAACAGTTCTTGAGATATGTAACCTCGATCTCCAAACAGTTTACCAATGATATCTTGAGTCATATCAGGAACGGGTTGACGGTCATCAGTGTTGCCTGGGGTAAGTTTAAAAGCCAATAACTCTCCTTTGTCATTGATAATTAAATGCAGCTTAAAACCGTAGTGCCAACCCACAGAATTTTTGCCCCATCCAACTAATCCTTCAAAAACTCTGTGAGAACGGCTACGACGCTTGACAACAGACTTCTATAGGAGTAGAGTCAATAAAGCTAATCCCTGTTACTTCTCCTTTCCTGGTCTGCAAAAAACAACACAACAGCATCATTGACCATGGCATGAGTTCTACAAAACGGTTATAGCTGACTAAATTAGGGAAAGCTCTTTTCCAGTGGGGTTGTACTTGTAAGGTATAAAATTCCTTGAAAGTTTTATAACCACTACCATGAAAGGCAATAACTATCGTCATTACTTCACTTAAACTCATTCGAGAACCACACCTTTTTTCTCCAGCGATCGCGGTTAACTGCGGAATACAACGACAGTGTTGTTCAAAGCTTTGGTAAAAATCATCTACATCACAAAAAACTTCGGTAAGATCGAGACGAGATTTTAATTTCATGGCTGAGACTTGAATTACTACCTTTAGCATAGGACTCAGCCGTTTTTTTGCTCTTAAAATGTTCACGGAGGGGCTTTGTGCTGAACCTGTGTCAACACTTTATAAGCCCCGTCCCGTACAGTCATTAGTCATTAGTTCTTGGTCGATCGCCTCAGACCGACAAATAAAACTAAAAAGGGGCATAGATGCACTCGATCGACTCAAACCTTTACTCATGCTGCACTTGGAGCGAGAAATGCAGTTTTCTGCAATTTAAGTTGCATTTTTAAGCCAAAAATCTGGCGTAATTATGTAATCAAATTGGCATAAAAGGTTAGTTATTTTTTTGGTTTTAATCTCTAAAGTTGAAAGTAAGCGAACTTAAGAATTTACCCCATGAATAATCAATTAGAACAATTTCTATCTTCAAGGGTTTGAGTAATTCGCGCTCGAGCATATAGCTGCTTTTAATCCAGTATTTAGAGAGGTATTTAAAGATGAATATAAATATTGACATACCTAATTTCGATTTACCCAATTCCTACATACCCGCTATTGACATACCCGATTTCGATTTACCTAATTCCTACATACCCGATATTAACCCACCAAATTTCTCTACCGACAATTCGACTATTTTAGAAATAACTAACACTCAAGATACCAATATTATTGATGAAAGTGATGGTTTGTCTTTAGGCGAAGCCATTGAAATAGCCAATAACGATCCAGAAAATAATTACATAATTGAAATACCAGGTGGTTCGACTTATACGGCAACTCTCGACGAAAACTTGCCTAGACCTATTGGTTTTCGTAGTACAGGAGAAGGTATTGCAGAGGTAAATATCACTTCGAGCAATTCAATTAATCAATTAACGTTACAGGGTGAATCTGTTGTTGTCTTAGGCAACTCTAGAATCGATAACGATAATAACAATATTAATTCTGATAGTGAAGCTCTAACCTTAAATGGTGAAACAGCACAAATCGCTTATGTAGCTTACTATGGAAGGCCAGCAGCTCCAGATGGAGTTAATTTTTGGAATCAGGCTTTGACAGATGATGAGGTTAGTTATTCTCCCAGAAGAGGCGATCCTCTAACTGGAGAAGAACGAGATATTTACGATCGACTTGTCAATCAATTTGGCGATTCACCTGAAGCCGATCGCCTTTTTGCAGGACTGAGTAATCAAGAAAGAGTCGATCTAGTTTATCAATTTGCCTTCGATCGCGATGCCGACGAAGATGGACAGAACTACTGGACAGAACAACTCGATCGAGGTAACGTAACTCTAGCTAATTTTGCTTTAGAAGTGGCATTAGGAGCGCAGGGCGAAGATATTGTTACATTAAACAATAAGATTGAAAGTGCAAACCTCTTTTCCGATAGCCTCGATACAGAAGTAGAAATCAATGCTTATAGCGGTTCTTCTGCGGAAGTTTTTGGACGAGAATGGCTCGATAATTTTGGTGAGACAGTTTGACACCAACATTTGCAAGCAAAAAAAAATTAGGAATTTATCAAAATGAACGATCGATTAGAACAACCACAAAAGCAATTAATAATGTCAGCAGAATTAGCTGTTAATTTAAGACTAAAAGGAAATGGCAAATTTTGGCGACAGCATAATGCAGAAAGTTTATTACATTGCCGTTGTCAATGGTTATCTGGAGGGTGGAATGCCTTTGCCCTAGGAGATTTTAACTCATCGCATATATCCCAACTCTGGCTAATTTTTCTCTCTGCACCTTTCCGACTATATTTCCCGATCAAAAATTCATATTCTTGCCGATAGACTTACTCAACTTGATGTTTTTTAAGTGAATTTTTCTCTGTTTAATTTGAGTAAAGCACCTCAATATTACAACACTTTGAGGATTAAAAAAGGCGAGCGTTGGTTTTTGAGACAATTCTAGAACTTTGTTTCCCTAAAAAGTCTCCAACCTATTGGACTCAAATGCTTGCAGAGACTGGGTTCGGTTGATGCCACTTTTTTGCGTCGCTCCTCTATTAATCTTAAATCCTCCTCTTTTGGTTTCCGTCAACCCCTATTCAAATCTCCTAACCGAGAATTTACCCTAGGTCTAAATTTAGATATCCGTCGTCGTCGTACTAATTGGCAATGCTCTTAGCGTCCGTCTAGATTATGGCATTCCTCTAGTTGATGTTGACAATGATGCAGACTCTCTACAAGAAAATGGGTTACACTTTTCTCTGCGCTATCAACCTTTTTAACTTATCTCATTAATTTCGGTCAAAGTTAAGCTTTTGTTAAATTGTGGTTTGAGCTACAAAAGGATGTGCAGTTATTTTGTTTGATGAAAATTATAGAAGTATATTTGTCACAGCCTTCTCACTAATTGGAAACGAGTTGAGACCCCATGAATACCCCTTTTCAAACAGAGTTCGCAAAAGCTACTTTATCCTCATCAGATCGTCACACAGGTATGAGTGTCGAGATTTTGAAGCAAGCTTTTTTAGATAATCTCTTTTTTGTTCAAGGAAAGCCAGTTACCTTGGCGACTAAGCACGATTATTACATGGCCCTGGCTTATCTGGTGCGAGATCGGATGCTCGATCGATGGAATGGTACGGCAGAGAGCTATACCAAAAATCGCTCTCGTACTGTGTGCTACCTCTCCGCAGAGTTTTTGATGGGACCACAGCTAGGGAATAACCTGATCGACATGGGAATTTACGACCAGGTAAGGCAAGCTATTGAGGAACTGGGGCTAGACTTTGAAGAGCTTTTATCCCAAGAGGTAGAACCAGGTTTAGGTAATGGGGGACTAGGTAGATTGGCAGCCTGTTACCTCGACTCTCTGGCTACCTTAGAAATAGCATCTTTAGGCTATGGGATTCGCTACGAATTTGGCATTTTTGAGCAAGAGATCTGCAATGGCTGGCAGATAGAGCGGACAGATAAATGGCTGAGATATGGCAACCCCTGGGAAGTCGTTCGTCCTGAGTGGGCTATAGAGGTGAAATTTGGCGGTTATACCCAGCCTTATCACGATGAAGAGGGTTACTATCGGGTTAGCTGGGTGCCGAATAAAAAAGTTTTAGGCATTCCCTACGATACTCCTATTCTTGGCTATCAGGTGAATACGGCTAATACGCTTCGTTTGTGGAAAGCCGAGGCGATAGAGTCGTTTGATTTGGAAGTATTTAACCGAGGTAATTATTACGGTGCGGTAGAAGAAAAAGTATCTTCAGAAAACTTAACTAAGGTGCTGTATCCCAATGATGAAAAGCTTGCTGGCAAACAGCTTCGCTTAGAACAACAGTTTTTCCTAGTATCCTGTTCCCTACAAGATATGTTCCGCATTTTGGCAGGTCAAGATATTCCCGTCGAGCAATTTCACGAGAAATTTGCGATTCAGTTGAATGATACCCATCCAGCGATCGCTTCAGTAGAATTAATGCGACTGCTGGT
Organism: Xenococcaceae cyanobacterium; assembly: GCA_051439545.1. Taxonomy (GTDB): domain Bacteria; phylum Cyanobacteriota; class Cyanobacteriia; order Cyanobacteriales; family Xenococcaceae; genus JASJDJ01. The sequence goes on from JBFRWK010000044.1 coordinate 11,706, forward strand.
AGATGAACATCGCCTGGAGTGGTCATTAGCTTGGGAAATTACCCAAAAAGCCCTGGCTTATACCAATCACACCCTAATGCCAGAGGCTTTAGAAAAGTGGCCAGTGGGATTGTTCAGCAGCCTACTACCGCGCCATTTAGAGATTATCTATGAAATTAATGCTCGCTTTTTAGACCTAGTGAGAATGAGGTTTCCGAAAGATGTAGCGCGTATAGAACGAATGTCTTTGATTGACGAGACTGGAGAACGCTATGTGCGGATGGCTAACTTGGCCTGCGTGAGTAGCCATAGGATCAATGGTGTCGCCAAGCTGCACAGCGAATTGCTGAAGCAAACCGTTCTCAAAGACTTCTACGAGATGTTTCCTGAAAAGTTTTGTAATGTGACCAATGGCGTGACCCCTCGTCGATGGATTGCCTTGAGTAACCCTCCGCTGACAAAGGCAGTCACTAAGCGAATTGGGTCGGGTTGGTTGAAAAACTTAGAACAGATGCAGCAACTCGAACCTTTGGCGAGGGATGCTTCCTTTCAAGAAGAGTGGCGCGAGATTAAACAGTCGCTCAAACGAGATCTGGCCGATCGGATACACCAGCAGTATGGTGTATTAATAGATCCCGCTTCATTGTTTGATGTGCAAGTGAAGCGTATTCACGAGTATAAGCGTCAGCATCTCAATGTCTTGCATATTGTGACACTATACAGCCAGATCAAGCAAAATCCTCAGATGGAAATTACCCCTCGAACCTTCATTTTTGCTGGTAAGGCAGCACCAGGCTATTACATGGCCAAGCTGATGATTAAACTGATTACTTCGGTGGGTAAGATGATTAACCAAGACCCCGATCTGCACAACCAGATGCGGGTAATATTCTTGCCTAACTACAATGTGACTAACAGTCAACGCATTTATCCAGTAGCTGATTTGTCCGAACAAATCTCGACTGCTGGCAAGGAGGCTTCGGGAACAGGCAATATGAAGTTTGCCATGAATGGTGCATTGACGATTGGGACGTTAGACGGCGCGAATGTAGAAATTCGTAATGCTGTGGGCGCAGATAATTTCTTCTTGTTTGGGATGAGGGCTGATGAGGTTGACAAGCTGAGGTTTCATGGTTATCGTCCGTGGGACACTTATCAGGCTAATCCACTGCTAAAAGATGCCATTGACTTAATTGCTTCGGGGCATTTTTCCCAAGGAGATAAAAGCTTATTCAGGCCATTACTAGATAAGCTACTGTATCGGGATCCATTTATGCTGCTGGCAGATTATCAATCCTACATTGACTGCCAGCAGAGGGTGAGTCAAGTTTATCGTAACCAGACTCACTGGACAGAAATGTCTATTCTCAACTCGGTGCGGATAGGACGTTTTTCTTCAGATCGTTCTATCCAGGAATACTGCGATCGCATTTGGAAGATCTCGCCTTCCCCCGTACAACTGGGCGACTATATTCAGATGGATGGCCCATTAGGGGTGAATGACAAAAGGTGTGGGAAAGGGCATTCGTAAAAAGTTACAGCAGTTTTCAATTGGATAGACTACGTATATAATCGGCTGGTGTTTAGCTATCAGCTATCAGCTATCAGCCCTTAATGAAATTAAATCATATACTCCGATGCCACAATCATCGAACCAATCCCTTCATTGGTGAAAATTTCTAAGAGTAAAGCATGGGGGATACGACCATCAAGAATATGTGCTGCTTTTACTCCCTGAGCTAGCGATCGCACACAACAACTAACTTTTGGAATCATCCCTCCAGATACTATGCCCTGTTCGATTAAATCTCTTGCTTTTCTGATATCTAGGCTAGTAAGTAAAGTGGCTGGATCTTGATAGTCTTCTAAAATTCCTGGAGTATCTGTAAGTAAAATTAATTTCTCTGCATCCAAAGCAGCAGCTATCTCGCCAGCTACCGTATCCGCATTAATATTATATGCTTGCCCAGCTTCATCGGCAGCTACGCTAGAAATTACGGGAATATAACCATTATCGACTAAAGAACGAATCAAGCGAGGATCGACACTAGTGACTTCTCCCACAAAACCAATACCTTCTTTGCCTACAGGACGAGCCGTAATTAAATTACCATCTTTACCACATAAACCTACAGCAGATCCCCCAGCTTGATTAATCAAAGAGACTAAGTTTTTATTGACTCTACCCACTAGAACCATTTCCACTACATCCATAGTGGCAGCATCAGTTACGCGCAAGCCGTTTTTGAATTGTGGTTCTATGCTAAGTTTACCCAACCAATTATTGATTTCAGGCCCACCGCCATGAACTAAGACAGGACGTACTCCTACAGAAGCAAGAAAGACTAAATCTCGAATAACTCCAGATTTCAAAGTGCTATCTTTCATTGCTGCACCACCATATTTAATTACAATAGTGCGATTGGCAAATTTTTGAATATAAGGTAAAGCTTCACTTAAAACGCGGACACGGGTAGCTTCGGTTTCTTTAATATATTCGCTCTCGCTGACCATATAGACTAATTGTAGTTAGAGGCATAATGCCAGAAAAGTTATACAGTTTCTTATTATCGACGATCGCCACCAATCTCGATGAATCTTTATTTACATTTAATTGTTTAATTTTTGAGAGTAAGACAACTGGGAATTAATTCAATAATCTGGTTGGTAACTTCTTCAGGAGTTTTTTGCTCTTTTATTTTGTAATGTAAGTCGGCTTGAGCGTATAAGGGACGGCGGAGATTGAGCAAAGATTCTAATTGAGAAGCAAGGGGTCTATTTTGGTCTTGAGCTAAACGCTCTTGAAGTATGGTAAGATCTGTATCTAACCAAATAATTAGACCTTGACGCAAATAACTCCAGTTCATCTGTCTTTGGACAATCCCACCACCTGTGGCGATCGCGCTTCTAGTATAAGCAGAAACTTGATTTAATACTTTACTTTCTAAATCGCGGAAACTTTCTTCCCCTTCTTCTGCAAAGATAGTGGAAATTTTTTTTCCAGCAACGGCTTCTATTAATTCATCTGTATCAAAAAAACGATAGCCTAATTGTTGAGCTAACAGTTTACCAACGGTAGTTTTTCCCGTTCCCATCATGCCAATTAGGTAGATATTAAGTCCTTGTAGCAAATGCTTCATGATAGTTTTTTGGCTGAGATTACACTCTGAATTATAAAGACATTTTAAAACTTTACACACTTTACTGCGTTTTTACGGTCAAGGTAATTAGGATCGCTCTAAACAGTGATCTAGTTTACTGAAGGTTTACAGAAGCTTCATTAAAATAACATAAGAAAATAAATTAGCTCGATCTAGGTATCTACATAGTTAAAGTATGCAGATAACTAAATAAGCATTAATATTTCTAACCAATTTATATTCAGCATTTACTTCTAGGATCGTGTTTTAAATGAAAGCAAACTCAGTACAATTAATTAGAGAATTAGTGAAGCAAGCCTTAAATACAGGTTATCTGACTATAGAGGCAGAAGAGAAATTACGTATTTTGCTCAAAAAAAAATATGAATTAGAAGACTTTGAAGCTTTTATTAATTTACAGCAAGCAGCAATGCTGGGTTTGGTGAGGCAAGAATCAAGAGAATTACTGCTATCTCCCAAACAATAGACATACTAAAAATTCTCAAAAAATTTAGTAGTGAGGTAAAAACACAAGAAATTAAGAAAATTTAAGTCGGTAAAGTTCCCTCCATAGAGCTAACTAACCTAGAGCGAGAATGCTGACCCAAAATCAAAACCATTCGGTTTTGATTTTAATTTTATTGGGGTAAAAACTGTTTTATGCTTGTTTAAATCCATTCTTCATCATCGTCACTTTGTCTATTATCTGGAGTATCGCTATAATTTTTCTTTAAAGCGGGATTAATGACCCTATAGCTAGCATCGTAAACTCGATCGATTTTTTGTTCTTGCTCCTGAGAATCGGGACGGGACTTATAAGAATAAGTAGTATCAGAACGCTGAGTTTTAGAACTATCTTCTCTTGGACGTTCTTTAACTCGATCGACAACTTTATTTTGTGTCGATTCTTCCGTTGTCCAATCATCATTACTACTATTATCTTCCCAATCTGACTTAGGCATATAGTTGGTGGTAGATTTGGGCTTAACAGTAGTTTGATTCTGAGATGAAGTTTGCTTTGTAGATTGAGTATTCGTAAACTTTTTTTCTGGAGGAGGATTATCTAATTTTGGCTCATAGCGAGGCGGAGTAGACGATTTAGATCTATTTGAGCCTCCATTACTCAGATAATTAAGGAATTGCCAAATAAGACTGGTAAGTATACCTACCATAATAAAAATAAACATCCACAGCGATAGAGGTAATGGGATCGTTTGATAAAGACAAGTTTGCTCGACATTAGGACAAAGCAATTTGAGAGCCAAAAGTTCTTGATTTTGCCAAAACAAAATACTCAAAAATAAAATAATTAATAAAGTTAAAAATATTTTTAGGCGGTTAAAAAACATAATTTTAGAAGATCTAAAGTACCAATCTCAATTATAAATAGTAAAGAAATAATCATTGATTAATATGAGTTTGAGTTAACACAGCGGTCTAGAATACAAGACAACTCAGATTAGATAATCAAAAAAGGTCGCTTCGGAAAAATTACCCAAAAAATTAAAACCTTAATTTACTCAAGGTAAATGAAAACATCCAGTTGAGACTATAGTAGTTTCACTAGGAACTGCGATCGAGCAAAATGTCAAAAATCTAATTATCTGCTCCGACAACTAAAGCTGATTTTCTGCTATAAAGCTTCATCTATAGGAAGTTAAGACTTTGATAATTGAGTTTTTTGATTTCCCCAGTTAAACTCGACCATAGTGGATATTTCGTCCTATTTCCGTAAAATCGCAGTAAAAACAGCTATAGTATGGGTTTTTCTTGGCTTAAGACTCTTGTTAGATCGTAATATGAGCGGTTTAGCTTGGAATGAAGTGGATGTATTGCCCTTAGCCAAGCAATTTGCCGATCCTTCTTGGATAGCTAGTGATTGGTATCTCAACATAGAAACCAATTATAGATATTTATTTCAAATAATTTTTGGTCCAGCGATCGTTCACTTTGGGTTTTTGGCTACTTCGATTATCGGTCGTTTAGTTTGTTATGCTCTAGTAGCTTACGGCATAGTACTATTAGGGGAAAAACTCGGATTAAACTTAACCTATCTTTTACTAGCAACACCTATCAAGGTTCTTTCCAGGGGGCGATCGCTGGAGAATGGTTACAATATTATCCCTTTCGCTTTGGCGATATCATGCTTCCCCTTACTACCTGCTTACTAATTGCCTGTAACTTACAAAGCAAATTTTCCCTTCAGAACCACAAATTTCGCTTTTGGTTGGCTGCGTTATTAGGCTGTATTTTGTTTACCCAAACAGGAATTTTTGCCCAAAGAACGATCGCCTGTCAAGATTTTCCTACACAACAGCAGGATGTAAATCCTCAATGGAAGTTGATGAGTAATTGGATTCGCACTCATACTCCTGAAGATTCACTAATTATTTCTTGACGGATGAATCCCCTAATTTAGATTTACCTATTGTTCATACTCAAACACCATATGTTCTTTATGGACTACCTAATGATTAGTTAAAAAAGATCCATTATTGTGTTCATGGATCTTTTTTAAATTATTATTTCTCATGCATTAACTAGACACTTGGTGAATTAGGTAGAATGAAAGTAAAACCCAACAAAATCTTATGGGCTTTGGGTTTCATACCTCAACCCAACCTATATTTTAAGCACTCACGAATTACTAATATAATTTAGCAGCGATCGCGCTTTGAGACTCGATCGCCAATCAAGTGATAGTATGTTTGATAAACAAGTTCAAAGCTGCTAAAGATTTTTCAGTACATAGAGATACGGGAGAAAGTTCATCAAAGGTCATCAGCCATGAATTCGGGCTTTGCTCTCTCAAGACCCACATTTTTTTGTCAATCAGACCTCTGATTACCCATTGACCCCAAGCATTTTGATAGACATTAAAACCAGAAGTTCTGGCGCGTTCGAGTAGCAGTCTTTCCATTTTTTTTCTTATACCCAAAATCACAAAATTGCTAAGTATTTATACGTAAGTATTTCCCCTGATTATCTAGTTTTTATCTTTTTTATGCAATAGCTTTTTGATTAATCAAACTAATAGCTTAATTAAGTTTTACTCATCCAAGCTAAAAGCTGAAAGCTAAAAGCTAAGAACTATGAACAAATTTCCCGATCGAAAGACTCTAAAAAACAACAAAAATGATAATATATTAAACTTCTTTAGCTTTTTTGGGGTCAAAGCAGAAAAAGATTCCCATTATAATGAAAAACGCATTAGTGTCATTTGGCTCTGGCACTGGTAAAGCTGTAATTTCTTCATTCTCATTTTTTAAGGAAGAATTATCGACAGCGATCGCCTTGGGTACAGCATTACCATCTCCATCTGCCAAAAGTATAATTAAAAGAGCCATTCCTCCTAAACCCGCGAGGGTATAATAGGATGTTGAGAAACCTTCGATCGTTTCCCCAAAAGAAGTTTCCCCAAAAGAAGTTTCCCCAAAAGAAGTTTCCTCAAAAGAATTAGTTAAGATAGCAACAGCATTTTCTTCTGTGTTCGACAGTATAGTTTCTTCATCACCTTCTAAGGCAATTCCGTGAATAGAAGTAAGATCTGTAGAAATATTTAGATTGGGACGATTGAGTACGCCAGGAACTTGAGTATAGGGATTACTCAAAACAAAAAAAAGAGACTTACTTATCTCCGAAGTAGATTCTCCTTTTATAGCTAAGACAGCAGTTTGGAATTGTTGTTGATGAAAACTGGCTTCACTTTCATTGAGACTTTCTTCGGCAATTTTTTGATTAATATCGGGGACTTTAAGAGCCTCTTCCATTAAAGTCACACCATAAGAGACTTTAAGTTGAATTAAACCCTGACGGGGGGAAATGTCAGAGTTTCTCAAGCTCAGAGGAGAATATTTAAACTGACTAGTAATTTCGTTTAATTCAGCCGAATCTATAGCTTGAAAAATATTTATCCCTGCATATTCATGATTATCTAAAATATATTGATTGTTATCGCGCCAAAAAGAACTGTAAGGAGTTAAGGAGATCGCAGCAGGATTAGAATATAGTCGCGCAAATCTTTGATAGTTTTCTAGACCACCTGCTGCCTTCATCAATAGTTCTCTATAACTCGAACCAGAATATTCTTTAACTATCTTTTGCAAAACAGCACCAGTTTTATTGCAACTAGCACCCAAACCCACAGAACAGGAAGATACACTCATAAGCTCATTTAAAGGCAATCCTGTTTGCTGATACTCCAAGAAATATCCTTCCAAACCTGGTTGTACTGTTCTACCTATACGAAGTTGAGCTAAAGTTGTTTGCGGAAAGCTGAGAATGCTACTAACACTGAATAAACAAGAATACCCAAAAAACAATAACCGTGATTTCATCGTTATATAGTGTATTTATTTTTATTAATTTTCTCAGTAATTATACTTAAATAATCTTAAAAAAGATGTATTTCCCCCTACCAAAAATCTTTTTAATAACCCAGTAGACAATACTGTTCGGTTAAAGATTAAGCAGCAAGAAAAGCACAAAGTGATATGGCTTTAGATAAAGAGCGACTAACTAAATTTTTACCTGAAATAGAAAATACTTCTCAAAAGTGAGAATTAGAAGCAGAAGAAAACTAATCAGAATTAGAGTCAAGAATCTTATAGCTCTTTTGCTATCTAAAACCACAGCAGTATTCTCAGTAGATCCACGCTAATTAGGGTATGTCTTAATATGTCTTGACTTAACGTAACACTATAGATTTAGATGCAGGTAGCCAAATAAAAAAACGATCCATCAATAAAATAATGGATCGTTTGTTAATTATGATTATTTTGAAGCTGTTAGCTGACAACCTTAAAATTAAGCTGTAGCTAATTCTGGTTGAGGGCGTTTACTATTGCGAATACCATCGATCGCTTGAGCATAATCGTCAGCTTTGAATACTGCCGAACCAGCAACGATCGCATTTGCACCAGCTTCTAACACTTGCCAAGTATTATTTGGTTTTAGTCCCCCATCTACCTCGATCCAGGGGTCTAGTCCTTTTTCATCACAGATTTGACGTAGTTTGCGAATTTTAGTTACCATTTCGGGAATGAAACTTTGACCACCGAAACCAGGGTTTACACTCATAATCAGAACTAGATCGCATAGAGGCAAAACATACTCAATTAGTTCTAAAGGGGTAGAAGGATTGAGTACAACTCCAGCTTGCTTACCTAGTTCGCGAATTTGACCGAGAGTACGATGTAAATGGGGAGAAGCATTATGTTCTGCGTGAACAGAAATGATGTCTGCACCAGCTTTAGCAAAATTTTCGACATATTTTTCTGGTTCGACAATCATCAAATGAACATCGAGAGGCTTTTTAGTATAAGGACGGATAGCATCAACAATTAAAGGGCCAATAGTGATGTTAGGAACAAATCTACCATCCATAACATCAACATGAATCCAATCAGCACCAGCTTTGTCTACAGCTTTGATTTCTTCGCCTAAACGACTAAAATCCGCAGATAGGATTGAGGGGGAAATAACTACTTGCTTATTACTCATAATGCCTCTCTCTTTAAGTAATTTATTTTTTTGTTAAAATTTATACAAAAAATACTTCTATTAACATAATAATACTTAGGATGTTTAATTGAAACACAAAATTAAAGATAAATAAAATTTTTTTAAAAATCTACTTGGGTTAATCTTTGCTGTAACATTTGGGGAAACCGTGCATAATAGGTCTGATTGAGAGGAGAAGGATGGGGCAAAGGCAGCAAAGTAACGGGTTTTTGATGTTCCATGCCTACATCATCGGTTGCAGTAAGATTGACTAGTAGTTTTGTTTCATAACGATCGCTTTGTTGCCAAAACTTGGTAACTTCCCCTTTCCCACCGTAGGGTGTAAACCATTTAAAAGCTTCTGTCCCTAATGTTATAATTTGCTGACCTTGCCAATGAAAAACTAATAATTTTTCCACAAAAGGACGAAAACGTTTTTTAACTTGGGTAGAATAAGCTTTATTCCCTGGTGGCTTATAAGGAACAGTATTAGTTAGTAAAATGCGATCGCAGACAGAGAGTAAATCTTGCTGTGAGGTTGCCTTACGTTGGTGTACGGCTTGAAAAAAACCCTGTCTGACTAATTTTCCTGCTGCACCAATTAAAGGTTGACGAGCATGAACTTCATCTTTACCCAAGTCTCTGCCCAAAAAACATAGCGGACTTTGTAAGTTGCCAGCATACAAAACAGGATAAGTTGGTTCTAAATTAGCTGATTTATATACAGGTATATCGATCGGAAATTCTTTACTTTGCGCTTCTTGTTGAACTCGATCGATTAAAGTTTCAATATCAGTCATTAGTTGTTAGTTGTTAGTTATTAGTTGTTAGTCACTAACCCCTACTCCCTACTCCCTACTCCCTACTGACTACTCCCTACTGACTGGGAGGGTTGGGAGGAGTGGGAATATTATAGGGGTTAAAGTTATTGGGTAAACTAGGGTTAGAAGGATTGGGTTGAAGAGGAATAGTAGTAGGGGTATTATTAGGAGATCGATCATCTTTAGGCAGGGTAGCTAAGGCAACGCGATCGCCTCCTACTTCTCTGAGAATATCTAATATCTCTACTACTTCTCGATAAGTAGCGTTCTTAGCTGCATATAGTACCATCAAACCAGTGGGATTAGATTGCTGGTAATTTTTAATCGATTGAGATAATTGAGTCCTGCTAACTAATTGCTGTTCTACATAAACTTGACCTAAATCGTCTAAACTAACTACCAACATCTCTCGCATTTGCGGTGTGCCAGTGTTAGCTTGCGGTAGATCGAGGCTAATGGCTTGTTGGCGAGAAAAATTGACTGCTGCCAAGATAAAAAAGGTTAAGATGCAAAAAATAACGTCAATGAGAGGAATAAGTTCGATTTTGACCTCTTCATTTCCTCCTTTGTCTTGCCATAGTCTAAAAGGACGAACTGGACTAGATGCGGAACTATGCCGATTTTTATTTTTTCTATAAGTCATAAAATTATGTTTATAAGTAATGCCATAACCTAAATAATAGCAAGCATGATTCATACTCAAGATTTGGCTATAAATTACATTACCAATGAGTCGGGAGAAAAAACCGCAGTTATTTTACCTATTGCTCAATTTGAAGAGTTATTAGAAGATATAGAAGATTTAGCGATCGTAGCAGAAAGGCGAGACGAACCAACTACTAGCCATACAGATTTAATTGCTGAGTTAAAACAAGATGGCATCATATAAAATCGAGTGGAAACAGTCGGCGAAAAAAGAATTTAAAAAGTTAGACAAGCAGATTGTTCTTAGAATTTTACAAGCTGTTGAAAATTTGGCAGATAATCCTTATTCATCAGGTAGTAAAAAACTAATTGGTAGTGACTCTATCTATCGTATTCGTGTAGGAGATTATCGCATTGTTGACAATCAGTAGATGGACAAGTTTTTCACCAGCGCGATCGCCAAAAATGGAGCGATCGCTTTTTCAGAGGCAAGAAATTTTAAAGAGTAAATTTGAATTACATTAGTTTGACAAAAAAATAGTTGCTTGATTATCAATTAATTTAGGTTTACCATCAGAGTCGAGCGCGCCAAATTTTTGAAAATGTTCTTTCAGTTTCGGTGGAAATTCAGGAAAATCGAATACAGTATCTCCTAAAGCAATATCCGCCCAAAAATAGCGCAGTTGTGGAGCATATTTTGCTGCTTCTGTCTCAGGTAGATTTAAAGGAGGGGAAGTTAATAATTTAAACATGAAGGGAAAAGAGCGATCGCCCAACCATTCTCTGGAAGTATGAGCTAAATTTGACCAACCAGCAATAGATTTTATTTGGTGGGATTCTATATCTATTATTTTATTTCCGCGATCGTCTATTTTAAAGTCGATAATTCGATAGGGATGGGGATAACTAACTAATGAACCAGTACAAATTTCGTAGATCCCTGCCAATTCTGCAACATCTTGAACGTGAAGATGACCCGTAAAAATTAGTTTTACTCCGTATTTTTGCAAAATAGCTAGTAATTCGGTTGCGTTAGCCAACATATAACGCTTACCTAAAGGATGCTTTGATTGATCTGGTAAATGTTCGATTACGTTATGGTGAATCATTACCAGGACTAATTTATCTCGGACTTTTTCTAAAGTTTCTTCTAACCAGAGTAATTGTGTTTTGTCGATAAAACCTAATTGTTTGCCTTCTTGGTTAAAGTTATTAGAGTTAAGGGCAATTAATCGAACTCCTGGTAAGATTTCTCGATCGTAATAATGTTGCTGAGAATTTTGATAGCCAAATTTTTCGTAGTAACTAGGAAATTCAGCAAAGGCGATCGTCTTTTCTGTAGCTGAGATGTTAGGTACATCATGATTACCAGGAATAACATAGACGGGAAAAGGTAATTTGGCTAAACGTTGGGCTAACCATTGATGATTTTCTGGTTCGCCATCCTGAGTTAAATCTCCTGGTAATAGCAAAAAATCTAACTGAGAGGATTCTAAATGGGCGAAAACCCGTTCTAAAACAGGAATACTTACTTCCGTTAAATGAAATCTGGTAGCGTGATTATTGACCGTTTGGGGTACTGCAATATGTAAATCGCTAGCTACACCGAAGCGAAATGAGAAATTCATTAATTACAGATAATATTTATGTAGAAATATTTTAGAACTAAACTTAAGTGTAGCGATTAATTTCTTCTTGTAGCCAAGGATCGACTGGTTTACCATCTTTACGAGTTAATTCAATTTCGATCATTTTAACCAACCCTGAATTGGGAGGGGCTGGTTTTTCGTGAAAAATAATATTATACTCTTCAGGATTTTCTTTTCGTTGTTTCAGCCAATCCTGTACCTTAATGGGACAAAAGAAAGATTGTCCTTGCTCGAACATACGGCTGATTTGCATCGATAAGCTATATAAATTTAGACGGGGCATAATTTTAGATTGGGCGATCGACTACCTAAAATTATTGTAATTTAATATATGAAAGTAATTATTCAAATACCTTGTTATAACGAAGAAGCTACTTTAGGATTAACTCTATCTCAATTACCTCGCCGACTTCCTGGTGTCGATCGAGTCGAATGGTTAATAATTAATGATGGTAGTCGCGATCGCACGGTAGAAGTTGCTAAAGCCAGTGGTGTAGATCATATTGTTAATTTTGAACATAATCAAGGTTTGGCTAAAGGCTTTATGGCAGGGATAGAAGCTTCTTTAAAAGCAGGAGCAGATATTATCGTTAATACCGATGCAGATAATCAATATTGTGCTGAGGATATTCCCAAACTCATTCAACCTATCCTTGATGGTAATGCCGAAATTGTTATCGGTGCTAGACCTATTCACGAAATCAAAGACTTTTCCCCAATTAAAAAATTATTACAAAAATTAGGTAGTTGGGTCGTGCGTATTGCCAGTAAAACCGATATTCCCGACGCGCCTAGTGGTTTTCGGGCAATCAGTCGTGAAGCTGCTTTAAGATTAAATGTTTTTAACGAATATACCTATACCCTAGAAACAATTATACAAGCAGGACAAAGAGGTATGGCAATTACCTATGTTCCCATTCGCACTAATGGTTATTTACGCCCTTCGCGGTTAGTTAAAAGTATTTCTGCCTATGTCCAGAGATCGATCGTTACAATTGTTCGTATTTTTATGACTTATCGCCCCCTCCAATTTTTTATGATGTTGGGGAGTATTCCTTTTGGTTTTGGTTTCTTATTATGTATGCGTTGGTTATTATTGTTTTGGGGAATTCTTGGGGATAATCCTGCTAAACCCCGCGTTCCCAGTCTCATTTTAGCAGCAATACTTATTTTGATTGGCGTACAGTTATGGATCTTCGGTTTAGTCGCAGATTTAATGGCAGTTAATCGCAAGCTACTAGAAGATATCCAATTAAGATTACGCCGTAGTGAATTGAAAGAAAAGCGCGATCGTTTAACTAGAAAGTATTAGAGTTAATTATCAAATTGTTGCTGGCGGGGGATATTTTTTGGCTCGAGTACGGATGAATAGAATCAAAAAAGGAGATTGAGTAGTAAGTAGTAAGTAGTAAGTAGCGAGTAGATTCGAGAACCCGCGTCGGCGAAAGACGCAAGGGAATGCTCGAATCAGAGTAGCAAGTTTTTTAGATACAGTTTTAACTATTTTATGTAATTATCAGAACTCGACCTTACAATTTAGAAAGACTGCATTCATAATAACTGGCAATTTGTTCAAATCCTAGTTTTTTATAGCAGGCAATAGCACTATGATTATCTGCCTTAACATTTAATCCAATATGTTCTACTTTCGGCAGTAACGCTTGACACAACTTAGTAATAACTGCTGTAGCCAATCCTTTGCCTCTAAACTGCGGATGCGTTGTAATATTGCCCAAGGCTGCTACACGATAGGTTGACGAATATACATGAATACCTGCAACGCTAACTAACTTTGAATTTAGCCTGATGCCATAGTAATAGCCTGTTTCTAGCATCTTTTTGTCGAACCAATTACTAGGATAGCTCTCTAAATAAAGTTGTTCTAATTCTTCTATATCGGCGATCGATAATGATAATACTTCATAAGTATCAACCAAAGCTAAATATGAGGTATCTTTAAGAGCCATTTTGTAGTACTTCCCATGAGATTGTATTTGATAGTATCTTGCTAGAATTGATAAGAATTCTTCATTGAGATGTGCATATAGTTTGATTTTCTAGACTAATTACTAATTACTGATTACTGATTACTAATTACTGATTACTTGACCTCACCTTTAATTTAAGTATTCAACCAAACTCGATCTTACCAGTAGTTAAAGCCAGTTCCTTTAGACAGTTTATAGTTAGCCAAAACAAAAATCAGCATATCTACCACAAATGCAGCTATAGTTATAGGCGCAAAGAGTAATGCTTTTGATAAAGAGCGGTTTTTAAGATTTCTGAAACGACGGAAAACTAAAGTTAGAGGCAAATACCACCATCTTGTGGTTAAAATCTTATCTTCTATAAAATGTTTAAGCCATTTGGGGTCTTTTTGATTCATTTGTTCGATCAAAAAACTAGCATTTTGTTGTTGGTTACATATTGCTCTAAGATAGTTGCAAATAAAGATATTTATAGTTATTCCAATCACCACTCGCTGTTCGTGTTTTATTAATTCCCTTGGCTTTATATAAGCTTTAAAAGAGTGAGATGCATCCATTAATACCAAAAAATCCGCAGCAGCATTAGAAAATTGATGCACGTAAAAATTCCAAGCATTACTTTTTCCTGGCTCTGTTATTTCACATACTTTCCATTGAATCTGAGATTTTTGAGACTCTCCCATCAATTCCTCAAATTTGGCGCGAGTAACTTTTGCGGTATCATCAGTACAACCATTAGCAACAACAATAATTTCGATCGCATTGTATCGATCCGAGTTCTCGAACACCGTTTGTGCTAACAAAGACTCCAAGGTTTTACCAATAGAAGCCGATTCATTACGGGCTAATATCCCTATACTTAAATTCATTATCTATATTGCGTTCTATCTAGTTATGGTATAAAAAGTTTATTGACAGAATATACTTCCAAATAAAGTTATATTAAATCTTGTTAATGCTCGATCGATTCTAATCTAAGTTAGATGGGCTAAATAATTTATACAACCTTTCTTTTAAAAAAATTTTGCCCTACTCGCTACTTGCTACTCGCTACTTAGCTTTAGTTAAATAGAAGCACAACCTAACATCGATTATCAATCCAAGGAATTATTATCTAGATTTTCTCGCCACTGCAATTATATGTGTTCCCATATCCAAACAGCCTTCTTCCCCACAAGCCTCAATTTCCATGCGGAGAAGTTCATTCCATTTTTCCCGATCTCGTGTTATTTGTTGTAGCTGCCGTTCCCATAATAAAGATAAACAGTTAGAGGCTGAGAGTTTAACGACTTTTACTCCCGATCTTTCTAACCAATGCCGTAATTCAGTTGCCCGAAATAGGTGCATAAAATTATCTTTTCGTTTAGGTAAAGTATTTGGTGAAATATCCCCTGAGTGAGTTATTTTTTGATTGATAGCAGGAGGCAAAGCCAAAACACCATCTAAACGCAGATGAACAGTTCCCCACATTGACATGACACTGAGTAACAGCAATCCAGCTGGTTTAATAACTCTAAGACTTTCCCGTAAAGCTCGATCGCGCTTGTCCAGAACATAACTAAAAACACCACCATAAGCAACTACAATATCAAAGATTCCTGTCTCGAAGCCTGACAAATCACAAATATCAGTCTGTTGCCAAT
The DNA here is from genome assembly GCA_051439545.1 of Xenococcaceae cyanobacterium. Classification (GTDB taxonomy): domain Bacteria; phylum Cyanobacteriota; class Cyanobacteriia; order Cyanobacteriales; family Xenococcaceae; genus JASJDJ01. Next base: position 27,073 of record JBFRWK010000044.1, read on the forward strand.
CTTCAACCGAAGCATCAAAACCATATTCGACGGCAAGGCTTTTATTTAGTTCTAGTTGCCCTGAAGAAATATCTGCAACTACAATCTTGGTTTCTAAGTTAGCAAGAACTTGGGTAAATCTTCCCGCACCAGCACCAATTTCCAGAACTCGATCGCCATGAGAAATGTATTGTTGGAGATAATGAGTATGGATAGCTAAACTTACTTCGTCTGTTGGAGTTTTTGTCAATCTCTCCCATTCGCCAATGCCTAATTTGTCAAAGTACCTAGCGGTTGCCGCTGGCTGATAGCTGGATAATGACTCGGAATTATTGGGTTGTAGCGGTTCCATTGGTTAAATTGTCTTTAGCCTAAATAGTAACCTAGGTAAAAGATAACAAGATGAATATCTTGACTTTTCATCCTCTTCCCAATTTACTAAGCTAGACTAAAGCTCTAATCATTTGACAAAATTGGTATGGGTTACTTAATACTGAGTAAGAATTAGACAGTGGATAACCTCATACTACTGCTTACCAACCTTTATCTGCTTGAGATAAAACGTAAGTGGCAACATCCTCAATTTGATCTTCGCTTAAGCGTCCGCCAAAAGCTGGCATAGCATTTTTACCGTGAATTACTTGATATGTAATCTTGTCAAGGGAATACATATCATATTTTTCTAGATCGGTTTTCTTTAAGGTTTTTTGTGGATTAACTGCATTGTTACCTCCAATATGGCAAGCAGCGCAGTTAGCACCAAAAATTTTACCACCGTTAACTGCATCTCCAGCCCAAGCAGGAGCAGCAAATACAAAGATAGCCACAGTTAAGGATAACAGGCTTATAGATAGCCGTCTTAACATAAATTTCTCCTCTCAAAAGTTTCGCTCAGCCTAAGATTATGTGCAAATAGCTTATTTTTGTCAAAAGACGGTTTGTAAAACTTTGACAACTTGTCAAAGGTCTGCAATAGTAGGTATAGTGTATAATGCAGGGTTATAAATAAACGAAAAACCCTTTTCTCTTTGGACAAATATATATATATCCAAAAGAGCTATTTAATCAGAAAAAAAATTATACCAAGAAACAAAATGACAAAAAAATTAGGTTTACTATTATCTGCCGTTTTATTAGTAGTTAGCAGTTTCTTTTTAGGGGCTAACCCAGCATCCGCAGAAACTTACGAAGTCAAAATGGGTGCTGATAATGGAATGCTAAAATTTCAGCCTAGCACCATAACTGTTCAACCAGGTGACACCGTTAAATGGGTTAATAACAAAATGGCTCCTCATAATGTAGTTTTTGATTCCAGCAACATGGATGATAGTCTGGCAAGCAAAGCTTCTCACAAAGGCTTATTTTTCTCTCCTGGTGAGTCCTACGAGACTACTTTCCCCAAAGATGCTGCTCCTGGGGAGTATACCTACTACTGCGAACCCCATCGCGGTGCAGGAATGGTTGGTAAAGTAATCGTCGAATAATCTAAGTTTATTTCTAATCGACAGAAATCTAGGAAGCAACTAAAGAGGTAATCTAAATTTTAAGATTGCCTCTTTATTATTTGGGATAAAATTAGAATCAGCTAATAACTAAAAGCTAAAAACTAACAACTAACAACTAACAACTATAAATCAACCCTTTTCTTCCTTTCTTGTAACTTCAAACGAATTTCTGCATGAACTTCACGAGTTAGAGGATAAAAATAAGCCAAAATTAAACCACAAACTAAAACAATGGTGGGTAAAGGCGCAACAGCAATACGAATAGCAAGTAAAGCACTATCGGGTTGTATGGGAATTTCTCCTCCTGGTATTTTTTCGATAAATCCCGCTAATTCTAAACCCTGACCGACTAAAAATAAGGCTAAAGCTAGTCCGAATTTTTGCAACAAGACCATGAAACTATAAAAAACACCCTCTCGGCGTTGTCCTGTATTAAGTTCGTCTAATTCAATTACATCAGGTACCATCGACCAAGGAATGAGATAAGCTACCGAAACCCCACAACCAGCCATAATCGCTAAGATATAGAGCAATGTAGTCTGTCCTGGTTGTAAAAAGAATAATCCAATTTGGGCAATAATCCAAATAATCGAACCCATAAAATAAACAGCTTTTTTACCGACTTTGGCACTGATTATTTTCCAGATAAATAACATTAATAAAGCAGTTCCTTGAACGGCGATCGCCACTAAAGAAAAAGAACTTTCGGCTATTCCCATCCAACTAACTACGAAGTAAATTAAAATCGAGGCGGTTAACTGTACTGCCAGCCAAGAACAAAGATAAATACCAATAATATAGAGAAAAGGTTTATTGTTAAAGACAATTTTGAATTGTTCTAATAGGGTGATATTCGCTGTATCTTCTGGGGTACGGTTGTTAATAAAAGTTCGATCGCGTAAATGAGGTTCGGTTTTGACTAAAATTAAGTTAATCCCAAATACAGCTATTTCTAAACCTAATAAAAGAGCCAAAATAATAACTAAGTCAAGTTGCCCACCGATAAGAAATATCCTGACTAGTCCATAAATAAAAGCGATCGAGCCAACTCCTGTGAGTACAAAACCCAGGTTTTTTTTCTGAATGGGATTTAAAATGGGTTCTCTGCCTTTTTCTTGGATACAAACAGTACACCAAAATAAAGCAATTACACAAACCAAAGTGCTGACTATGCCAAGAACAAAGTATTTCTGAGTCGGATCGTCAGGATAAACCGCCGAAATAAATTTTTCTAATAATAACGATAAAATACTGCCACCAATAGAAAAAGCAAAACGAAAACTACTTAAATTAGTCCTTTCGTTATAGTCTTGAGTTAATTCTGGGGTAAGTGCGGTATAGGGAAGGTTAACTGCGGTATACGCCAAATTAAAGAAAATGGCGATCGCCACATAATAAATAAACAGTCCCCAATCATTAGTTACCTTATCATCGCTAAAATTAGGAACGATCCACTGTAAAAAGAAAAAGATACCGAAAGGAATTGTGCCAAACAACATCCAAGGAAGACGACGTCCCCAATGGCTGCGAGTGCGATCGCTTAAAATACCCGCCACAGGGTCGTTAATGGCATCACCAATTTTACCAATAGCTAAAATGCTCCCTGCCAAACCAGGAGGTAAACCAGCTACATTAGTGAAGAAATATAAAAGAAAAAATACTAGAAGATTAGCTGTAATGGCAGGCCCCATATCTCCAGCACCATAAGCTATTTTCGTGGTTAAATTAAGCTTTTCTGGTAATGGTTCATTTATAGTAGATCGATCGAGAGAAAAATCTTTACTCATATATTTAGTGGTTATTTATTAGTTATTAGTCATTGGTGACAAGTTAAATTTAATTATTATTAGTCCACTATTACATATAAGGTTTTCTTAATTTGACTACTAATATATATATAATCGAGTAAATCTGAAAGCGCGATCGCTCGTATCGTAAAGGGTAATTTGGGATTATCTTTAAAAACCAACAACTAAAGACTAATGACTAAGAACCGAAAATTTCATACTATATAACTCTACTTGGCTACCTTAGAGAGTAAAATGCGATCGCAAAAACGAAAAAATGATTACTTTACCAGTAAATTATCTATTATTGGTTGGCGAGAAATCATTGCTTTACCAGATTTAGGAATCGAGCGGATTAAAGCCAAAATCGATACGGGAGCGCGTTCATCTGCTTTGCACGCTTTTAATGTAGAAAAATTTTACCAGGGGGAACAAGAAATGATTCGCTTTCAAGTTCATCCCCAGCAACGAGATACTCAGTTGACTATTTCAACAGAAGCCAAATTATTAGATTATCGAGAAGTCCGTAATTCTGGTGGAAAAGCTCAACTTCGTCCCGCGATCCTCACTAATGTAGAATTAGGTGGTCAACAGTGGGAAATTGAACTTACTTTAACTAATCGTGATGTTATGGGATTTCGGATGTTACTCGGTAGACAAGCAGTGCGCGATCGATTTTTGGTCGATCCAGGAAAATCATATATTCAAAGTCACCAACCTCAGGAAAAATAATAAAAGTAGAAAATAATTCAAATAAAATGAAAATTGCCATTTTGTCACAAGACCCTTCTCTTTATTCCACTAGAAGACTCAGAGAAGTCGGAGAAGCTCAAGGACATGATATGCGGGTAATTAACTACCTACGCTGCTATATGAATATTACTTCCCATAAACCTTCAGTCGTTTACAATGGTAGCCCTCTAGAAGACTTTGATGCAATTATCCCTCGCATTGGCGCATCTAAAACCTTTTATGGTACGGCAGTAGTACGCCAGTTTGAAGTAATGGGAGTTTTTCCTACTAACGAATCTCAAGCAATTTCTCGTTCTCGCGATAAACTACGCTGTTTGCAAATCCTTGCCAGAGAAGGAATTGGTTTACCCGTAACGGGATTTGCCCATGCGACTCAAGATATTGATGGTTTAATCGACACTGTGGGCGGTGCGCCGTTAGTAATTAAGTTACTAGAAGGGACACAAGGAATAGGAGTAGTATTAGCAGAAACTTACCAAGCAGCTAAATCCGTAATTGAGGCTTTTCGCGGTTTAGATGCCAATATTTTAGTACAGGAATATATTAAAGAAGCCCACGGAGCCGATTTACGCTGTTTTGTGGTGGGTGGCAAAGTCATAGCATCTATGAAACGCCAGGGGGCTGAAGGAGAATTTCGCTCTAATCTTCATCGGGGCGGAAAAGCAGAAAAAATTAAATTAACTCCAGAAGAAAGAAGTACGGCAATTCGGGCTGCAAAAGCCATGGGTTTACGAGTAGCAGGGGTAGATTTACTCCGTTCTAATCATGGCCCAGTAGTTATGGAAGTCAATTCTTCTCCTGGCTTAGAAGGGATTGAAAAAGCCACAGAAATAGACGTAGCTGGCAAAATAATTGAATATGTAGCTAAAAATGCTACTTTTGGTAAAACTCGCGATCGAATTCCTTACTAGTTAGTTGTTAGTTGTTAGTGGGTAGAAAAAAGATGTAATTAATTTCGTTTAGATATCTAGGAAAGGAAGAATTGGAAGCCAACACTATTGAAATTGCCAAAGAAATTATCGAACCCGGTCGAGTGTGCCGTCTCGATCTTCCTGTCAGTCGTTTACCTACCCAAACTCTCTTATCTCTACCCGTTACGGTAATTAATGGGATCGAAGCAGGCCCGAAATTATGGCTCAGTGCAGCAATTCACGGTGACGAACTCAATGGTGTAGAAATTATCCGTCAAGTATTAGCCCAGATACAATCGGATAAATTACGGGGGACTCTTATTGCTGTTCCCATCGTTAATGTTTTTGGTTTTATCGAACAATCTCGCTATCTACCCGACAGAAGAGACTTAAATCGTTCTTTTCCTGGTTCAGAAAATGGTTCTTTAGCATCTCGTTTGGCCAACTTATTTATCAGGGAAATAGTCAGTCAAAGTACTCACGGGATTGACTTACATACGGCTGCTATTCATCGGATTAATCTGCCCCAAATTAGAGCTAATCTGGATAACAGCGAAACCTATAAATGCGCTCGAGCTTTTGGCGCACCTATTATCATGAACTCTACCACCAGAGATGGTTCTCTACGGCAAGCAGCAACCCAAAAAGGTATTCCTATTTTACTTTACGAAGCAGGAGAAGCCCTGCGCTTCGATCCTCTAGCTATTAGGACTGGAGTACAAGGAATTTTTAGAGTTATGGAATACTTACAAATGTATCACTTTGATTCGATCGATCCGCCTTCTCCCTCGATCGAAATCAGACAAAGTAAATGGATTAGAGCATCTTGTGGGGGTATTTTTCATTTAAAATTAGATTTAGGCGAAAAAGTGCTTAAAAAACAAGAACTAGGTTTTATTACTGATGCTTTTGGCGAAAATAAAGTAATAGTTAGGGCGAATGTATCGGGAATAGTTATCAGTCATACCCAAAATCCTTTGGTCAATCGTGGTGATGGGATTATCCATTTGGCGGTGATAGAATAAACTTTTTGTCGAGCAGATTTACGGCAATTGCAGGTATTTGACCAATAATTAAGGAGCATTCGCTCCTAGCTATCAGCTATCAGCCAATTAGACAAGGTTTTAGACTCTGCCCGATCCTAGACCGCGCTTTCTGCGAAAGCCTGGGGGCAAACAAACCCTTTAGCTGTAGGATTTTAGCCTTTTACTGAAGTTAACTTTAGATCTGAAAGCTGACAGCCTTAAAAGGTAAGGATTCGATTGTTTTTATATATTGAACCAGTGCTTTTTCATTGCCAAACCATGTCAGTTACTTTTATCGGTATGGTTATTCCCTATCTTAAAAACAAACCCACGATCGCAACTGTTGCGATCTCAGGCATTACCGCTTTACTAGCTCGAAATTTACCCCATCAGTCAGGTTTGATCGTCGCAGCCACAGCAGGGATTATTGCTGGGATGGTTGTTGAGAAAACAAGTAGTGAGTAGTGAGTAGTGAGTAATGAGTAGTAAGTAGTGAGTAGCGAGTAGTGAGTAGCGAGTAGCGAGTAGTGAGTGTTGATTTTTAACAACTAACGACTAACCACTAACCACTAACCACTAACCACTAACCACTAACCACTAATGTCTAAACCAGAATTCTATTTAATCGCAGCGATGGCAATAGTTACATTCTTAATTCGCTATCCTCTTTTGGCTATGAGTAGTAGAATTAGACTTCCCGATCGATTAATTCGGGCATTAACCTATCTTCCTCCTGCTATTCTTACAGCAATTGTTGTTCCTGCCGTTTTAATTCCTACTGGGGAGCAAATTTTACTGAGTTACACTAACGCTAAATTAGTAGGCGCGATCGCAGCATCTCTTGTAGGCTGGTGGACTAAAAATCTTCTGGCGACTATTGTTGTGGGCATGATAGTATTTGTCTTCTGGCAGTGGTTATTGACTAGCTTCAATTAATCTTTGTTGGGGGTAATTAGATTAGTTAAAATATCGAGCGATCGCTAAATATCAATAGATCTGTAAATATGGCGATCGCCGAGCTATTTAGCCAATTTTCTCAAACAACTTCAACTTAAAGCTAAATTCAAAAACTGAAAGAGGAGAAGTTTAAGGACAAACTTTAATACTATTTAATTGTGCAGTCGAAGTATTAACATCGGTCTTATAAGCAACTAACTCTACGATACCGCGATCGTTCATTATCCATCCCTGAGCCTCTACAATCTCTTTTTTCACTTCATTAGGGGCATTTTGCCAATCCTTTTTATCGTCTACTTCGCTATTTTCTGAAACTATAACAGGTTCGACTAAATCTACTTCACTAACATTTCCATCCCGTACTTCACTGGGAGCAGGAGCAATACCACCCTTTCCCGTGATGATAAATTCACTTCCTTTTGCTTGTTGACAGAGATTTTGCTCTATTAAACCCGTGATATCGATAACATCTGTAGGTAATTCTTCTAATGCCTTTGTTGGATCTACATCTAGTTCATTAATGGCAATTGTTCCATCTAATCCAAACTGGGAACTCGCATCAAGATCGTTAGTGAAAGGATTGAAGGGACGTTCTTCGATGCCAAAGATTCCTCTTGTAGTGATATCGATCGCTCCTCCATTGCCTCGGGCTGCCCTAGCAATGATATCGTTATTTTGATTGGGGAAAGCAATGACAAAATTAGCATTAATATCTATATTACCGCCATCAGCACCTTCTAATGCTATCGCTGAAATAGTACTGTTATTCCGTAGAGTTAAATGATCGGCAATTTGCAGATTAATATTGCCACCAGTACCCACAGAAGTCGATCCTAATAAGGATGCTCCCGTTTCCAAGGCTAAAGAGTTGGCTTGAATAAAGAGATCCCCTGCTTCTCCTTGTCCCAAACTCTCTACTGATATCTCTGCGTCATTGGTGAGAGATAGGTTATTAGTATTAATCTTAATGTTATTGGCATCTCCTTCTCCTTGTGTCTGACTGAAAATGCCACTAGAAAAAGCTCTATTTTGAGTTTCCCCAGCTACGGAGATAGTATCCGAAGCATTAATCTCAATCGCCCCCGCATTTCCCCGACTAAAAGTAGTAGCACTTACTCGACCTCCTTCTCTCAGAGACAGGTTAACTGTAGTAAGATTTATCTCACCTGCATTGCCTTCTCCTTGTACCTGACTAACAATGCCACTGCGGTTTCCATCTCGATCTTCCCCAGCTACGGAGATAGTATCCGAAGCATTAATCTCAATCGCCCCCGCATTTCCCCGACCAAAAGTAGTAGCACTTACTCGACCTCCTTCTCTCAGAGACAGGTTAGCTGTAGCAAGATTTATCTCACCTGCATTGCCTTCTCCAGATTCTTCTACTCTATTTAAAATTCTACTTCCTTGACTCACAGTAATTGTATCTTCCGCATTTAGGGTAATATCTCCTGCTTGCGCTTCGGGAGAGCCAGATTTTTGTGATATTCCTGCTTTTAAATTGCTCGCACCTAATTCTCCCCCCGATATTTCAATATTGTGAGCATTAAAGCTAATATCACCGCCCTCTGCTCCTTGCACATTCACTTCAGCACCATTAGTTAAGGTCACATCTGCTCTGGCTACACCTTCAGGAAAACTGATACTACCATCAGCATTAATCCCAACTTCTCCTGCTACTGATAATCCTCCAAACTCTACTCTTCCTCCTGGTGCAAAAAGTTTTCCTCCCTCTAAGTTTATGTTGCCCCCTACTAGAGTAATGCTTTCTCCTGTAGCTACTTCTAAACCTCGATCGTTGTTACCAATAGATCGATTAACAATATCCCTTGAATTATTACCCAAATTGAAACCCAAGGGCATATTGACCGTAAGCAATGGTGGATTATCTGCGTCTGTTGCTAGAAATTCGACATTATCACTAAAAAAAATACTATCAGCTGTACTACCCAAAAATGAACCACCAATATCTAATCGAGCATTTTCGCCAAAAATAATTCCTGCTGGGTTAATCAAAAATAAATTGGCTGTACCATTTGCCCGAATCAAACCATTAATATCGGAAATATTTCCTCCTGTAACACGAGAAAAGATATTAACAATATCGTTAGCATTATTGAATAAAGCGAAACTTCCCTTCGGAACAGAAAACTCAGAAAAACTATGAAATAAATTACCTTCAGCGCGATTCCCTTCATCAATTCTCACCCCATTATCCATGGGAGTTAATTGAGTATTGGTAGTGCCATCAATAGTAATTTGAGCCTTAACTGGAAAAGCGAGCGCACTACTTAGAACTAGTCCTGAAAGTAGTAAGTAGCAAAGGTTCATTAAGATACTTCTCAAGTAAATTTTTTTTAATTATAATCTCTTCGCTCTACCTGAAAAAATATCTGAATTTTTCCCCTTTTATTTTCCCAAGGCTATTTGCATAATAATAACAAATGAACCGTAAAGAAATAACAACAAAACATTAACAGGAGAACAAAACAATGAAATTACGTTCTTTAGCTCAAACTTATTCTAGTTCTATTAATCCAGACGGACCAGATCAACCAGATCAACCAGATCAACCAGATGAAAAATAGAAACCACCAGTAAAATCAGAGAAATAATGATATCAAATTGCCCTGTGGTATTCGCATTTCACTCATAGTTTTTTGGGGGGTTTCCAGCCCCTCACGAGCGTGATATTTATTATTAAAACTTGCGATCGCATTTTATATTAAGCTGCCCGTGCCTTTAATTTGTTACTTGAGATTTAGCAGATAAGGCAAGGGAGGAAGAAAATTCGATCGCATTCCCTATTAGAAAAAATAAAAAATGATTCTAATCAATTTGTAATATTAAGAATTAGCTCCTCGCATATAAGCATCACTAAAAACTGCTTCATCAATATTGGCAGACTCCAAATTTAATCTGCTTAATTCTGCTTGTTTAAAAGAGTATCCTAATTGTATTTTTTGGAGAACGGTTTCTCGATCGAATAAAGTCATGAGAAGTTATCGGGCAGAAGTTAGAGGATAAACATCATACCAAATTCAATACCTTGTTAGAGTTAAATATTATTAGTGTTTTTGTAAATATTCTTCTGCCATTATTTTCAGGCGATCGCACTTGTCCATCTACTGAAATTTGTCATTTTTTTTCGTAAATTAACCCTCTTTTGTCAATCCAGGAAAATTTAACGAATTTACGCCATTTCAGCCAACGAAAAATCAAGATTTTGTCCCACTCTGACAAAAGAGAGTTAATTGCCCTTAGGGACGGTTTACGAACCGTCCCTACCTGTTAATCTTTGTAAGCTTCCATACCTTCACAAGAACAAACTAAATGGCGATCGCCATAAGCATTATCGATCCTACCTACGGTAGTCCAAAACTTATGTTCTTTTGTCCAGGGTGCGGGATAAGCTGCTGACTCGCGAGAATAGGGGTGATTCCACTCTCCACATATTAAAGATTCTGCGGTATGGGGGGCGTTTTTTAGGGGATTATTTTTAGGATCTATTTCTCCAGAGGCGATCGCTTCTGCTTCTTGATAAATAGCAATCATGGCATCACAAAAACGGTCTAGTTCTTGTTTAGATTCACTTTCGGTAGGCTCGATCATCATCGTACCGATAACGGGCCAAGAAATCGTCGGGGCATGAAAACCATAATCCATCAATCGTTTTGCCACATCATCTACTTCTACTCCTGCTCTTTTTCTGAGAGGACGTAAATCGATAATACATTCGTGAGCGACTAAACCAGATTTACCTTTAAATAAAATAGGATAATAAGAGCCAATCCGCTTGGCGATATAGTTGGCATTGAGAATAGCTACTTCTGTTGCTCGTTTTAAACCTTTCGCTCCCATCATGGCGATGTACATCCAAGAAATAGTTAAGATACTGGCACTACCCCAAGGTGCAGCCGAAATTGCCCCAATAGATCGATCGTTATCGGCAGTTACGGGAGTTTTTGGCAAAAAGGGAATTAAGTGGGCAGCTACTCCAATTGGCCCCATACCAGGCCCTCCACCACCATGAGGGATACAGAAGGTTTTATGTAAATTGAGGTGACAAACATCCGCCCCAAAATCTCCAGGACGACATAAACCTACTTGGGCATTCATATTTGCCCCATCCAGATATACCTGTCCGCCATATTCATGGATAATCGAGCAAATTGCCGTAATTTCTGATTCAAATACGCCGTGAGTAGATGGATAAGTCACCATTAAAGCAGCTAGCTTTTCGCTGTGTTTTTCTGCTTTTTTTTGTAAATCTTCTAGGTCAATATTGCCATCGCGATCGCATTTGACTGCTACTACTTTCATGCCACACATTACCGCACTAGCGGGATTTGTACCATGGGCAGATTCGGGGATAAGACAGATATTCCGCTGAGTTTCTCCTTGAGAGAGATGATATTGACGAATTACTTGCAGACCTGCATATTCTCCTTGAGATCCAGCATTGGGTTGTAGGGAAATACCTGCAAAACCCGTAATTTCTGCTAACCATTCTTCTAGATCGGTAAATAATTTTTGGTAGCCTTTAGTTTGAGAGAGAGGAACAAAAGGATGAATGTTACCAAATTCTTGCCAAGTAACGGGCAGCATCTCGGCAGTAGCATTTAACTTCATCGTACAAGAACCTAAAGGAATCATCGAAGTAGTAAGAGATAAATCCTTAGTTTCTAGCTGATGGAGATAACGTAATAATTCTGTTTCCGAATGATAGCGATCGAATACTGGCTCGGTAAGATATTGACTAGTACGGTGTAAATTCTGAGGAATAAAAGAAGCGCGATCGATATTTTGTTGAATATTTTGGAAATCGGGCAAATATTTCTTGGCAGAAACAGTAGCAAACACTTGCCAAAGGTCTAAGATATCTTGTTCTGTAGTTGTTTCGTCTAGAGAAATACCAATAGCATCCTTGTCTAATAATCTTAGATTTATACCAACTTCCGCAGCAGCTTGAATAATAGCTTCGGTTTTCTCTCCTGTCTCTATCCGCAGAGTATCAAAGAAAAATTCTGAGGCAATCTTATATTCCAGTTGCTTTAAACCTTCTGCCAAAATTACTGTTAATAAATGAATATTCTCGGCAATTCGTTTTATCCCTGCTGCACCATGATAAACAGCATACATCCCCGCAATTACTGCTAGTAAAACCTGGGCAGTACAAATATTACTCGTTGCTTTATCTCTGCGGATATGTTGTTCGCGAGTTTGTAAGGCTAAACGTAAAGCTGGCTTACCATGGACATCTTTAGATACGCCCACGATTCTACCTGGAACTTGTCGCTTATACTGTTCTTTAGTGGCAAAATAGGCTGCATGAGGGCCTCCATAACCTAAAGGTACACCGAATCTCTGACTACTACCTACGGCAATATCCGCCCCTAATTCCCCTGGAGGTGTGAGAAGGGCGAGACTGAGAAGATCCGCAGCTACAGTGACTAAGGCTTTTTGTTCGTGTACTTTAGAGATGAATTCTTGATAATTATAAATCGTGCCATCAGTAGCAGGATATTGCAGTAAAGTACCAAAAATAGGAGTAGAAAAATCGAAACTGCGATGATCTCCTACAATAATCTCAATATCGAGAGGTGTAGCTCTAGTTTTAACTACTTCAATAGTTTGCGGATGGCAGTCTTGAGAAACAAAAAAGGCATTTGCTTTAGTTTTGCACAAGCCATAACTCATACTCATTGCTTCTGCTGCTGCTGTCCCTTCATCTAATAAAGAAGCATTAGCTATTTCCAAACTAGTTAGCTCGATAATCATCGTTTGGAAGTTGAGTAAAGCTTCTAGTCTGCCTTGAGCAATTTCCGCTTGATAGGGAGTATACGCCGTATACCATCCAGGATTTTCGAGAATATTACGGAGAATTACTGGGGGAGTAATGCAATTATAGTAACCCATGCCGATAAAAGAGCGATCGACCCGATTTAAACAGGCAATTTCTTTTAATTTAGCTAAGGCTGCATACTCGGTTTGGGCTGGTGGTAAATTGAGAGATTTATTGAGGCGAATATTGGAAGGTACAGTGCGATCGATTAGTTCATCTAAACTAGAACAATCCAAAACCGCAAGCATTTGCTCGATGTCAGCTTGTTTTACGCCAATATGCCGTGCAGCAAAATTATCTTTTTCTAAACAGTCTTTTTGAGAGATTATAGTTTGCTTATTAGTAAAAGTTTTTTGTTTACGAGAAATATCTAAATTAACCATAGGAAGTTCTAGATAGAAAAATAGTGGCAGATCGAAACTTGTGAAACCTGACGCTACCACCGATTGACTTATTATGTTGTAACAAAGCTTAGCAAATTTCTACGTTACTTGTAAGCTACTTTTTGCTATAGCTAGAATAATTTCAAGGTTCGCTCGACTAAAAAAACATGGATTCTACCTATATTTTTACCGATCGCGTCAAACAATATGCTCAATATCGAGCGACCTATCCTCTCGAAACGATCGCTGCGATTTTAGAAGGGTTAGCTAATCCATCTCAATTAGTAGCAGCAGATATTGGTGCGGGTACTGGTATTGCTTCTCGTCTATTAGGAGATTGCGGAGTTATGACGATCGCTGTTGAACCTAATTCCGCGATGAGACAAGAAGCTCAATACTTAAGTAGCAAGTAGCAAGTAGACGAGCGCGGGAAAGGGAGCTTTTTAAAAGTTTTAACCTTGTGTTCAAAGACGATTCGTTTAGTTCTAAAGCTCCCCATCTCCCCCTGGTGAGATTTCCGAAGCTTCGGAACGCGCGAGGTAGCGAGTAGCAAGTATAGGTTAAAAACTCAAAATGTTTCTGAACCTAAAACTACTGTTTTGTATCTGGACGGGGTTTAGCTAGATAGTTACAAAAAATCTAGTCAAATATAACATTGGCTAATTGTTTGCGTTACCAGGCGTAACCCTGATAGGACGAACTACAACGCCCCCTATCCCTTGAGCAAAAGCTGTTGGAACTACTTTTCTTAAAATGTTGTAACTACCGTTGACATCAGCATTGATTCTAGTTGCTTTTCCCTTAATTTTGTAGTTACCTCTAGTTTCGCGATAACCACTAAACTTAACTTTTTGTGCATCAGCATCACCGTAATTCGGTATAAAGTCTAAGTTTAAAAAACTAGCACGGGAAGTATAACTTTCTTCAGCGGTTATTACTTTAATTCCTTTCCTTGCTCCCTTATAAATTAACATTTCAATCAAACGAGCATGAGGAATGTTCACAAAAGATCGATTGTTTTTTTTGCCATTATTAACAAATTGTTTCCATAAAGGATTTTTACCAATAATTAACTTGCTAATCCCTCTTTTATCTAGATGATTGATTATCCATCTAGATGATTGATGTAAATAGGTATCTATCCGATTATTGCGATTAGCAGTTAACCTTTGAATTAGTTGAGAACTTGATTGAGTTTGAGGTAGTTGAGACTGAAGTTTAGCGAGTATTTTATTATAGAATTGATTTAAGCTTTTCAGGGGTCTTCCGTTAATCAGAATGGGCACAAATCCTTTTTGATTTGAGGTTAAAGCTGCTAAATTGCTAACGCCAATATCTATAGCGGCACAGGCTTCTGGATTATTAACTGTATAATCTTCTGGTTGTTCGTAAACTATCTCAATTACATATTGACCTACCTTGGGAATAATGCGAGCTTGAACAATATTTTTGACTTGAGTAGCAACAATTATGTCTGTGCCAGATAATTTGACTCGGTCTTTTTTAAGCCAAGTTTTGCTGATAGCTTGAATTGTATAAACTAGTAAATTGCGCCCTTTAGTTTTGTGTTTATATTTAGGTAGTTTAGGTCTCCCAGTAAATAAACTAGGTTTTTCTTTGTAAGCTTTATTTGCCTGAAAAAATGACTGCCAGTTTTTGTCTAGTGTTCTTAACACTTGTTGACTTACTTTTCTGGGCAAAGCTCGATAATCAGGTTGGTCTTTGACTCGATGATAAACTTGATTAAATCCCAAATAAGTCTTGTCAAAGATAAATGATTGACGAATCAAATAGTTAGCATAGTTGTAAAGATTTTTAGACAGAAAACAAAGCTGGTCTATCTGTTGCCAAATAGGATTGTTGTTTTTGACTATATGTCTTTCTACTTGCTGCATATATAAATTGCATTCATAACAATATTATATTATGCAACTGCTTCTTTTTAACTTCAATATTTGACTAAGTCTGTCTACAGGGCTATTTCATTCTCAATGGTAATGTAATAATAGTAGTCTAATCAAAACTAGGAAAAAGTGAGCGAAATAGCCATAGTAGAAGCATTCTCTGGAATGCCAGAGCATAGAAGAAGACAGGGAACAAGGCATTCATTACAGTTATGTCTGGCTCTATTTACATTGGCAGTGACAGCAGGAAATCAAGGCTTTCTAGCGATCGGAGATTGGCTAAAATCATATAGTGAAGAATTAAAAGAACTGTTTGAAGTCAAAAGAATTCCTTCTTATAGCACAATCAGAAGAGCGTTATTAGGTCTAAATTACGAGGATTATTGGGTCAGGTTGGCAAATTTCTTTGAAATCAAACCATTAGCAGGTGAAACCTTAGCATTAGATGGAAAAGTCTTGAGGGGGTCATATTTGCTTTCTGAAGACAATCCGCACTGTGAGCCACACAAGGCAATTACATTGGTAACAGCTTACTTAGTTGAAAGAGGGCTAATTTTAAGACCAGAAAAGGTGAAAGGGAAAAGTAACGAAATTACCGCCATACCTAAACTAATTGAGACTTTAGCCGTTGAAGGAGTAGTTTTTGCCTTTGATGCAATCAATACACAAAAAAACGATTGAGACAATTATTGAGAGCAAAAACCATTATCTTGCAGCAGTCAAAGGAAACCAACCTAAACTATATCGAGCTGTTCAAGCACAGTTTACTGAACATGACAGTTTTGACAGTATCTGCAAAGGGCATGGAAGAATAGAAAAACGAAAAGTCAGCACTGCTTATATAGATTTAAAGTTACCTGAATGGTGGAGTGTCAAGACAGTCATTAAAGTAGAATCTGAACGGCAACTTAGATATAAAACCGAGTTTAGTACTAGATACTATATCTCTGACCTAACAGAATCAGCATTAAAGTTCTATCAAAGAATTCGCGGTTACTGGGGCGTAGAAAATAAAGTTCACTATGTTCGTGACGTTACCCAAGGGGAAGACAAGTCGAGGATTCGGACTGACCCTTTGCCTCAAATTTTAGCGATCCGCGTAGCGGATCTGGCTACGCCAGCGCGCACGTAACTTAGCTCTCAATTTATATCGAGATGCTGGATTTGACAACATGGCTCAAGCACAACGTCAGTGTCAATTTAGCCTTAAGCACATTACGTCTCTTTTTAGAATGAAATAGCCCTGGTCTGTCTATATTTGACTATAAAGTCGTTGAAGTTTTAACATACATAAATTTAGGCAGTCCGCAGAAAGAAGAATTTACTTGGGTTTTGAGTTTTTAATTTAAGAGTGGGATTTCTTGATACTTATATTGTTTAACATTTTCTACTTGAATTTTAATTTTTAAATTTTCTTATTTTTAACTTTTGTCGATCCTTTCAAGTAACTCTGAAGTAATTAGAAGAAAATATGATTATTTTTGCCAAAAATACTTAAAATTACTGATGTTTTATAGCTATTATTGACTTTTTACGTATAAACACTAATCAAAAAACAAAAAACTTCGTGTAATTACTGAGGCTTGAGCTAATGTGAATAGTAATTAAAATCCAACTAATCGCCTCAATCCTTAACCTAGAAGATTTTATCTTTTTTAATTTGAAGTTTTTATCAATTTCAGTAATTATACTAAATAAGATTGCGATACAGTTAAGTTAATACTTTTAGTTTTTATTCAGAATCACCTCAAAAATTCTTTGGAAAAAATTGTTCGAGATAACATGAAAAACGATCGCTCCAAATTAGCTAAAAATTTGTTTCTTAAAACTAGCAACCAGACTAGAAATTATCGTATCGTCTTACTGGTTTTTTTACTTTTGGTTGCAATTTCGCTAGGCTATTTGATCTTACGTAAAATTCAAGTTAATGCTGCTCGACAAGTAGTTAATAATTGTTCTTTAAAGAATAAATGCGATCGAATTATTCCTGCTTTAGAAACCCTTGTCAAAGCTCGGCAAAGTTTAAAATCATTGACTTTCGACTATGTTGACCTTCAAGGTGCTAATCTCAACCATGTTGACTTCTATCGTAGCAATTTCGACCATGCTAACCTAGAGGATGTCAATCTTGAGGGTGCCAATCTCTATCGTACTAACCTCGGTAATGCTAACCTCAAGAATACTAACTTAGAGGGAGTTAATCTCTCAAGTGCCATCCTCATTGACACTAAAAATCTCACTCCTACTCAAATTAAATCCGCCTGTAATTGGGAACAAGCTTTTTACAAAGGTCAATGGGATTATAAGTATTCAGAATGGATCATCGATCGTCAAGCTAATGAGCAATTCATCCGACAACTCCAAGAAGCTGAGGCTGCCGACTCCAAACAACCTGTTGATTGTACTAAATGGAAAAATTGGACACAAGTTAGGTAATTTCGGCTAAAATCGATACTGTCGAAGATTTAGAAGGCAGGAGTAATTACTGATTAGGTGATTAGGTGATTACCTACTAACAACTAACAACTAACAACGCTCCAACCATAACCGATAAAACTGTGGAAAATAATTTAAATTACTATATATAGCGATCGCCTCATCATTCAATTAAACCAATTTCTCGTAAGCGTTGATTTAGAAATTCGCCTGCGGTAATATCTTCAAACTGTTTGGGATTTGTATCATCTACACAAGAAGACAAACAAGAAAGATTCATTTCGGAAACTGGGTGCATAAAAAAGGGAATAGAATAACGGGCAGTACCCCATAACTCTTTTGGTGGGTTTACTACCCTATGAATGGTGGATTTTAACTTGTTATTAGTTAGTCTTTCTAACATATCCCCCACATTCACTACAATTTGTTCGGGAAGGGCGGTTACAGAAATCCACTCGCCATCTTTGCGTAAAATTTGCAAGCCATCGGCACTAGCACCCATTAGTAAGGTGATTAAGTTGATATCACCATGGGCTGCTGCTCTAACTGCCCCTAGCTCGATATCTTGTGGATTTTCGATGGGAAAATAGTGAATGGCACGGAGTATACTGTTTCCCAATTTCACTCGATCGTCAAAATAAAACTCGTCTAGTTCCAGATAAATAGCGATCGCTCTTAGTATTTGGATTCCTGCTGCTTCTAGACTACGATAAGCTTCGAGGGTAGTAACTTTAAATTCGGGTATTTCTTGGGGAAATATATTAGGAGGATATCCCAAACTGGCTCTATCTGCTTCTGTAAGTTCTTGTCCTATATGGTAAAACTCTTTTAAATCACCTACAGTTCTACCTTTAGCGTGTTCTTTTCCTTTTGAAGTATAGCCTCTTTGTCCGCCAAGACCTTCTATTTGATAGGTTAGTTTGGTTGCTTCTGGCAAGGCAAAAAATTGTTTGATTGCATTGTATAAGCTTTCTGTGAGTGCATCAGATAAACCATGATTTTTTACCGCCACAAAACCAATATTGTGGAAAGCTTCCCCCAGGGTTTGGACAAAATTTTGTTTGCGGATAGAGTCGCCAGAGATAAAATCTTTCAAGTCCACAGAAGGTACTCGATCGTATAAAATTTCGCTCATTAGTTTTTATGTAGTATTTTAAAATTCAATATTTATCCATTCACTTTAGTGTATTTTGTCAAGTTTCATAGCTATATTTTTTAGTATTTTTACTGAAATTTGACAATATCGAAGTACTCTATATACAAGTTCTCGATAAATACTAAAAATCAAAGATTTGATTCGTCAATAAAAACAAATTAATCTTTGTCGAAATCAGCAGGAAAAAGTCAGCGGTCAATTAGTGGCGTTGGCAATTTCAGTAATAACTTACACGAGATTACGGTTCTTAGCTATTAGCCCTTCAAGTTTGGGCGACGGGGTTCTTAAACTTCGGAGATAACCTCCGCAGACGAATCGCGTTGGGCATTTTTAGAAAACCTCATAAACGAGGCGAGGCTTCGCTCGTAGCTATAAGCTATGAGCATCGATCGAATAAGGTGAGCGAACCCCAATTGATTGGAGACAACCTATAGACTTCGGGGGCAACCGAACCCTTTAAGCTTTTTGATAAAAAAAGGGACAAAGCAAATGGAATTAAGAACGAGCTATAATCTCCCTTTAGTCAGTTTTTCCGTATTTATTGCCATTTTAGCTGCGTATACAGCACTAGAACTAACGGAAAGAATTAGTGCAAAGGGAAAAATAAAGATAAGTTGGCTCATTGGTAGTTCTTTAACTATGGGAACTGGCATTTGGTCGATGCACTTTATTGGTATGCTGGCCTATAGCATTGTCGTGCCAATTACCTATGATGTTACTACAGTGGTAATTTCTTGGATTCCAGCAGTAATAGCTTCTGGAGTTGCCTTTTACTATCTTCATCGAGGACTAGATGGAATATATCTATTATGGGCTGGCACATTAATGGGTGTGGGCATTGGTGCTATGCACTATATTGGCATGGCTGCAATGCGAGTTAATGCCCAAATGCAGTATGACTATTTTGTCGTCGCTTTGTCAGTTGTATTCGCGGTAATTTTATCCTCCATATCCCTAGCAACGGCTAACTATGTTAAAGGTTTTCTCGATCGAGAAGAACTCAAACTAGGAGGCAGTTTCTTAATGGGTGCAGCAATTAGTGGCTTGCACTATATCGGAATGGCTGCGGTTAGCTTTACTGTAGCAGCGGAGCGATCTACTCTTTCGTTAAACTCAGAAAATTCCTTAAATATAGAAACTACCTCTTTAGGCTACACGATCGGGATAGTTACGATTCTAATTATTGGCGGAGCTTTTATGGCTTGTATGAAGGCACAAAAAAAAGACCTTCAACATCTAAGTCATCAACTGCAAAAGTCTTCCAAAATCTTAACAAGAGTCAATCAAGAGCTAGAAAAAAGAGTCGCTAATCGTACTGCGGAATTACTTAAAGCAAAAGAAGCAGCGGAACAACAAAATATTCAGCTTAAAAAGGCTAAAGCAGATCTAGAAGAAGCTTCCAAAAGTAAAGACATATTTCTAGCTAATATCAGCCATGAACTTCGTACTCCTCTCAATAGCATTTTAGGTTATACTCGAATGCTCCAAAAAGATGTGAACTTAACTTCGAGTCAAGTTAGAGATTTAAGGATTGTCCGACACAGTGGAACTCATTTATTAACCCTAATTAATGACATCTTAGATTTGTCTAAAACTACCTCTGCTAAGTTAGAGCTTAATCCCACAACAATTCATCTACCACATTTTTTAAAGGGAATTATAGGTATTGCTCAGATGTGGGCAAAAGAGAAAAAACTATTACTGCATTTAAAAACTCATAAAGCACTGCCAGTTCATATTCAAGCAGATGAAACAAGACTACGACAAATATTAATTAATTTGTTGAGTAATGCTGTCAAATTCACTACATCTGGAGAAGTAATTCTTAGAGTTAGCATTCTAGATAATACTAAAGAATCTACTCAGAAAAGTAACCGAAGAGAACTTCGTTTTGAAGTCAGTGATACTGGCATAGGTATGAATTCAGAGCAGTTAAACAAATTATTTCGACCTTTTGAACAATTTGGTGATGTTGAGTCGAGATCGGCAGGTACTGGTTTGGGTTTGTCTTTAAGTAAGCAACTAGTTACATTAATGGGCAGCGAACTTAAAGTCAAAAGTAAATTGAATTCTGGCTCGACTTTTTGGTTTGATGTAGTTTTGCTCGTAGTAGAAGTTCCTAGCTTTTTACCTAAGGAAAAAACAGAGAAAATACTTAATTATGAAGGAAAAAGACGCAAGATTTTAATAGTAGATGATAAAAAAGAAAATCGCGATTTACTAGTTAAAATTCTTAAACCAATAGGCTTTGAAACAGAAACTGCCAATAATGGTCAAGATATGTTGTCAAACTTATTTTCTGTACAACCAGACCTAATTTTACTTGACTTATTTATGCCAGGTCAAACTGGTTTTACAGCAGTAAAAGAACTAAGGAAAATACCAGAATTTAAAAATACTCCTGTTATCGTTATATCTGCTAGCTCCATAGCTCAAGAAATGAAAAAGTACTTGGAATGTGATGCTTATTTTAATAAACCAATTGACGAAGAAGAGCTACTTAACGCATTACAAAAATATTTAAATTTAAAATGGATTTACAATAAAGCTTCTTAGCTAGGAAAAGTCAATTCGATCGATTAGTTTTTAGATCGATTTTGAAAACTGAATCTTACAGCAATTTTCAACTGGATAGACTACGCTTATAATCTGCCTGTTTTTAGCTATCAGCGTTACAGCTGTCAGCTATTAGCCATAGCAAGTAGAAATTAGTCTAAGATCGGCTACTCCAATATTATATCGATTATTGAAAGGATTGAAAGACTAGTAAATTTTTTATTTAAATCAAAATAAAGTAAAAAAAACAACAATAAAAATTTAATAATTATCCTAATTTTTATATTTAAATGTTACTCAATTTGAGTTAAAAATAGACAAAAAATACTTGGCAATAATTTGATTTTTGGATAACAATAAAGATAGGAAAACAAATAATAAATGACTTGAAAAAGTTACTTATTCAGAAAAAGTAAGAGAAAATTATTAATTATGAGTACAACTCAAAACCTCCCATTATGGGTACAAGATCGAGAGGAAGTTCTCAAACATGATGAAGGAGTAGAATGGCGCGATGGTAAGCGTCCTGACTATTCTATGACTAATTCTTTCCGAGAAAAAGAAAAACAATGTCATCATGCAGAAGGCTCATTAAATGCGATCGCGGAAAACTTGGTGAAAACCTTTGAAATGGAAGCATCTTTCAAAACCAATCCTCAACAATGGATTTCTGTAGTTACAGATCAATTCCGCATGAGTACCAATGGAGGAAAGGAATACACAGCCCAAGAAGTTGTCGATCGCGGGACTTATAATCTTTTTCTCGAAAATTCAGAGCATTATCGTGCTTCAGAAGAAACTTTTGAATCTTCTTATGACCTTTTTCATAATGCCTTCCCTAATGGTTTTCACTGGGAATTACTGGAAGTTGTAGCAGGGCCTCCTAATGTTGTCTTTAAATGGAGACATTGGGGTACTTTTAAAGGAACTTACAAAGAGCATCAACCAACAGGAGAAACTATAGAAGTTGTTGGTCTGAGCATTGCTAAAGTAACAGAAGTTTTAAAGATTGAGTCTGTAGAACATTTCTTTGATACTAATCAATTTTTGACTAAGTTAGCTAGCGGAGGCTGTCCTGTCAGTCATTAATAATTGATTTGAAAATTTAAATTAGCGGTGAAATAGAAGATAAAGCTCTTATTTCACTGCTATTTTTAACAGAAGCTCTTAGTTTTTAGCTTCTAGCTATTAGCTTGTTGGGTTTAAGTCCGCTCTTCTATCTTAAAGAGATGAAGAGTATCTAATAGCTTATCGCGAAGCGTTTAATTATTGTTTTTTTTAACTACGATAAAACCATTCCAATTAATAATTAACTCCCTAATTATTTTGTTCCATATAACTTAATAACCAATTAGCAGCAGTGGCACGACGGGTTTGCCTGGGACCAAATTCTCCAATTTTATAACCTTTAAAACCCAGTTTTTCTTTTAATAATTGTTTATTCTCTTTAGGAATAGAACGAGTAAGCTGAACTGTAGGCGGACGATTAACAATAAAATCTGGGGGTTCGGGATACTTTTCTTTCCATTCTTCAGCAACATTACTGGTATCCCAACTTTCGCTAGCTTCGTCATAGCGATAACCTAAATAATACCAAACTAAGCGGTTAACTGTAGCATCATCAATTTCTTCTTTGAGAATTGCCCAAATTGTATCTGTATTGAGAGGAGGTAAGTTAGTCATTAGCCTGAGATTATGATCTAATCGGTCTTAAATACAAAATAGCCAGTTTTTAGATCGGCTTGCAAATATACAACTAACCGCTAGGAGTGTCTCAGAAAACTTCCCTACGGAATAATTAAATTCGCTACAGTAGATCAAAAGAAAAAATCAAATAATTAAAATTTTATGGAAACTACGACTACTCAGCGATCGACAACTAAATTACCGCCCCTAATTCCTCGTGATATTCTGTTTGGCAATCCCCAGCGTACTAGTCCTAGATTATCGAGTGATGGCAAATATTTAGCCTATATAGCTCCCGATGAGAAAAACGTTTTGCAAGTATGGCTGCGTACTCTAGGAGAAGAAGACGATCGCCAGTTAACTAATGACAAAAAAAGAGGTATCAGGAGTTATTTTTGGACATATAAACCAGAACAATTAATCTATCTTCAAGATGCTGATGGAGACGAGAATTTTCACCTTTATTCAGTTAATATTAATACTAATATTGTTCGAGATCTAACTCCATTCCAAGGTGTAAAAGCCCGAGTAATCGATCTCGACCCAGAATTCCCCGATCGAATTTTAGTGGGACTCAATTTGAACAATCCCCAAAAATTTGATGTCTATCGTATCGATCTTAATAATGGTGCAGTAGAATTCGATACCGATAATCCAGGTAATATTGTCGGTTGGACGGCTAACGCCAAATTTGAAGTACTGGCTGCTTCGGCTGCTTCGGCTGATGGTGGTTCGGAATTACTCTATCGAGAAACCATAGACCGAGATTGGTCAACTCTCCGTACTTGGGGCCCCGATGATGAAGGAGGAGCGTTAGGTTTTTCTGCTGATGATAACACTCTTTATATGATTGGAACTCATGATGCCAATGCTCAACGTTTGATTGCTCTAGATTTAGCTACCAAAGAAGAAACGATTATTGCAGAAGACAAACAATATGATGTTGGTGGTGTGTTGACTCATCCGACTAAACGTCATATTCAAGCAGTTTCCTTTTATAAGGATAAGCTGTACTGGCAAATTTTAGATCGAGACATTGCCGAAGATTTTGCAGCGATCGCGAAAATACATCCTGGAGAGTATTCTCTTGTCAGTCGCGATCTGGCAGATACAAAATGGATTGTAGTCTATCTGACAGATGATGGCCCTGTCTATTATTATCTCTACGATCGCCAATCTAAATCGGGTCAACTTCTATTTAGTAACCAACCCAAACTAGAAAATTTACCTCTAGTACCGATGCAAGCGATCGAATATCAAGCCAGAGATGGGATGACTATCCATGGTTATTTAACTGTACCTCAAGGTCTTGAAGCTCCTTATGCTACTGTTTTATTAGTCCATGGTGGCCCTTGGGCGCGAGATACTTGGGGTTACGATCCCACAGTACAATGGTTGGCTAATCGTGGTTATGCGGTGATGCAACCTAATTTTCGTGGTTCGACGGGCTACGGTAAGGATTTTATCAATGCAGGAAATCGTCAATGGGGTGCAGCAATGCACGACGATTTAATTGATGGAGTTAATTGGTTGATTAAAAAAGGTATTGCCGATCCCCAAAAAGTTGCAATTATGGGAGGATCGTATGGTGGCTATGCTACTCTAGCGGGTTTAACTTTTACCCCCGATGTCTTTGCTTGTGGCGTAGATATTGTTGGCCCTTCTAATTTAATTACCCTAATGGAAAGTATCCCTCCCTATTGGAAACCACTGATGGCAGTGTTTCAACATCGAGTCGGTAATAAAGATTCAGAACCAGAATTTTTAAAATCGCGATCGCCTTTATTTTTTGTAGATAAAATTAGCAAACCGCTACTCATCGGACAGGGTGCTAACGATCCCCGCGTTAAACAAGCAGAAAGCGAACAAATAGTCGAAGCTATGCGGAAAGCGAACAAACCAGTACAGTATGCTCTTTATACTGACGAGGGACACGGTTTTGCTCGTCCCGAAAACCGCCTACATTTTTTTGCTGTTGCTGAAGAATTCTTGGCGAAATATTTGGGCGGACAATTTGAATCTGCTGACTCGATCGAAGGACATTCAGGGATTATTAATTAAACCCATTATGATATACTTATGTGCCAATATATAAATAGATTATTTATATTGTTCGTCTTGCGATCGGGTATATCCTGTCAGCATAGCTGACCGTATCTTTACATAGATAAGAACAAAACATAAGTAGATTTAATATGCGCTATAAGCGCATCTAAACAAAATGAGGTCTAATTGATGCTTGCGATTTCCTTAGTTAGCTTAGTTATAGCTGCAATGTCAGTTTATTTTAGCTACACTATCAAAGATGAAGTCTTCCGTGTAGGAATTGGATTTGCTAGTCTTCTTTTTATTTTAATAACGATAGTTTGCTCTCCCTGGTTATTAAAACTAGCAATAATCATAGTTTCCATTCCTCTTTTGCTAGATTTTGTCAAAATTTGGTCAGTGGAGCATTTTAATGAGTAAAAAGTTGCCGATCGACAGTATGAAATTATTAGTAATACTGTTGCTCAGCAATTTCTTGGGATAATTTGCAGAAATTTTTGCAAAACAGAAGAAACACGCTCTTTTTTCCAAGCTGCAACTAATTCTAGTTCGGGTGTCGGTACATCTAATTCGCGATAAACTACCCCAGGACGATTGAGATTTTGCAAACTTTCCGATACAAAACTAACTCCTATTCCTGCTGCAACCAAACCAATCATAGTTGGTTGAGGTGTTACTTCCTGAACTATTTTGGGATTAAAACCTGCTTGCTGACATATTGACAAGAGGCGACGGTAAAGAAATGGCCCTTCTTTTTGAGGAAATAAGATAAAAGATTGGTCTGATAATTTTTTGATGGGTATTTGGCTAAAAGTAGTTAAAGGATGATCTTCTGGTAGTGCTAAAACCATTTTTTCTTTCATAATCGAGATAAATTCAAAGTTGCCATCTACGGGTGGATGCAAAAAACCGACTTCAATATCTTCCGAATTTAAAGCTTTTACTTGCTCGTTGGTACAAATTTCTTTCAGAATTAATTCAACTTGAGGATAGCGATCCCGAAATGTGCGAATAATTTTCGGTAATAAAGTATAAAGTGCAGGCCCTGTATAACCAATAATAAGACTTCCCAGTTCCCCGCGATCGGCTTTTTGTACTGCGGAAATGGCTTTTTCGACTCTTTCTAAAATCTGTTTGGCTTCTTTAAAAAATATTTTTCCAGGTTCGGTAAGCTCTACGGTGCGTTTGGTACGAAAAAACAACTTTACCCCTAATTCTTGCTCTAAACGGCGAATCTGGTCGCTAATTACAGGTTGAGTAATTTGCACTTTTTCAGCAGCCCGCCCGAAGTGTAATTCTTCGGCAACAGCTATGAAATATTTTAAGTGTCTCAGTTCCATTGATAGTTTTATTAATAGCTCAAAACTATTAATCTCTCTGTATAAATCTATTGGACATTATAATTAGCTCCGTTTTATCTTGAGAAAAGCTAAAGTTAACAGAGAGGTATTCATGGGACGCAAAATATTGCTTGCTATAGGAAGTATGATAATTGCATCTCTAATTGTTGTATCCAGTGCCGTAGTAACTACAGGAGAGCCTGTCACTAATCACGAGATAGCAACAAATGCAAGTCAGGATTTGCGATCGCTCTCCACTCGATTCGATCGTCCAGAAAGCCTACAAGATTGGCAAGAACACCAGGTAGAGGGATGGGTCTCGAAGTGGGAAACCCCTACCGTAGAGAATAGCAGCTTAATACTACAACCTAGATCCTCAGGTTGGTTTGAAGATAATCAGGCAGGACATCTTTACCGTCAAGTCACGGGAGATTTTATTGTCACTACCCGCATCCGAGTCGAGGGAACACAGAAACCTATGCCACAGAGGTCTTTCTCTCTAGCAGGATTGTTAATTCGAGAACCCCGAACCTTTACTAAAGAAAGTTGGATACCGAACAATGAAAACTGGTTATTTTTTAGCATCGGTACTGCTTTTCCTGCTGGCAGTTCGCAGTTTGAAATTAAGTCTACCTACAACAGCCTTTCTACCCTGAAAATTTTCGATGCACCCGAAGGATGGATGCGATTAAGGGTTGCTCGTTCTGGGGAACTATTTACTATGCTATATCAACCAGACAACTCTGACGAATGGAAAGTCCTAGAACAGTTTATCCGACCTGACTTACCTGAAACTCTCAACGTAGGTCTAACAGCTTATGCAGATTGGGATTCGATCGCTCCAGATTATCCCAACTATCAAAAATACAATGAGAATGGGGCATCGACCCAAAATGCCGACCTTGTTGCTTACGTTGATTCGATCGATTTTCGTCGTCCGACAACACCGCGTTTTCCCTTAGCAACCTTAGACTCCAGAGTATCTTTCGATCCACAGCTTTCTGAAGCACGAATGCAAGATTTGATGAGTGACTAATATTAATTCTTCTGCCTTGATAAAAATAAATATGAAATAGCGAAAGAAACCATGATTCAGCATAAATGGTTATTCAGGCTAGCTTTACTATTATTTTCATTATTAATAAGTCTGGGACTATCTCGTATAGTTGCTTCCGAGTCTTTGGATTTTCCTAGTAACTATCAACAAGACTTTGTTCATTACGCTTCGATCGCTTGTCCCAATAGTCGCATTGTGCGTCAAATGTATGCCAATTCTCTGGCGATGAATGCAGCGAGAGAAAATAACCCACTACCAGATGGTTCGGTTATTGTCATGGAAACTCATTCAGCTATAGCTAATTCTAATGGTCAACTAACACCAACTCGTTTGAATAATGTCTTTATTCGGGAGAAGCAGTCAGGTTTTGGTCGAGAACATTCAGAAAATTTGCGGAATGGTAATTGGAAATATGCTTGGTATAGTCCCACGGGAAATTTAGTATCCAGTAGTGAATCATCTTGTTTGAGTTGTCATACCAGAGTTAGCGATCGCGATTATGTCTTTACTTTGCCCGATTTAGTAACAGCAGCACAGACAAACGAGTTGCAATCTAGACCGACTGAATTTGGCTTATCTGTTTGTAATTAATTTAATTATTAAAAAAATAATATTCACCATGAAAATAAAACAATGGTTGGCTGCTTTTGTAGCTATAACAGGAATTGCTTTACCCGTACTCGCACAAAATCGCACTGCACCAATGAACTTTGCAGGACGTTATTTGGTTTCAATTTCCGATGCAGATATGGTGGCATCGGCTTATATCGATGGCAATTTGGGATCGAGAGAAGGCGAGGATGTAATTAACGTCAGTTCGACAAAGCCAAAAACAAGAAAAAACAAAAATTTTAAGCTGTTTTGTCCACAAAACAAGAAGGCTATTGTTCATTTACTACGCAAACGCCTTATTAGTCGGTTAAATACTCCTCGCAATAGTCCATAAGGAATTATAGATAAAAGAGAAGCAACAATGAGCGCATCCTGCAAATTAAGCGATCGCAATGCAATAAACTGGTAGATGAAATCTAGCACGAGGGCAAGAATGAAAACTTTATAAATTCCTTTCCAACCGTTCTTGAGTAAAAATTGTCGATGTCTTCGGTTAGTTAGGATTGACCAACCATATGGATCTCGATTTTGCTGGACATCAAGGCGACCATCTCGAAAGGCAAACAATATCGCCATAATTGGCTGTAGGAAAAATCGAAAGTGCAAAGGACCATCCAAACGGGTGATTAGATCGGTTGCTAAATTTGCCAAGATAATTTTCATCTTAATCCTATGTTTTCGGGTTTTCTCGACTTGAGAGATCGCTTCAAAAAATTTAGCAAAAGCTATTAATAGATTGACTTTAGCCAATTGTAATTTAAGAATTAAATTACAATTGGGAATTAAAATTAACTATACAATACCCAATTAACGCATGGTAACTCATTACCTGGTATTCTTCTCTTACTCTAGCAACTCTTGACCCCGAAACAGGACAGTTAAACCATGTAGCAGATTATCCTTTCGATGGTATTTTACCCGAAGCAGCAGCTTTTGATGCTTCTAGTCAGTATTTAGCAGTTGTTAATTACGACCATTTTGACGACTCCATCCAAGGAGGAAGTATCGACTTTTGGCGTATTGGTGCAGACCCTTTAAATCCTCAACCTCAATTAATTAAGACTAATTATTCCGTTCCCGTCACGCGAGGGGTTCACTCAATGGTTTTGGTTGAATAGAGTTGAAAAATCTGCATCATATTAAATTACTAAATTACAACTCAGAATTTTCTCATCAAGAAATTAGCAAAACTTTGTGAAATTTAGTACATATATTGAAAATGTAGCGTTATTTTAGAACAGTTGCACTGGTAATATCTTGGATATGAATACAGAAATTCCCCTTGGTTCGGTTATTCAAGGTTCTTTAACTAAAGGACTAGAAGTAAGATTACATCCTGATATCTCTGTTGAAGATATGCGAGTGGGCAAATTTTTAGTCATACAAGGTAGACGATCGCGTTTTTTTTGTTTACTCACCGATGTGTCTTTAGGTGCTGCTAGCGAACGGATTTTAGCTAACCCCCCTGCCATAGAAGATGATTTTTTGCGGGATGTTTTAGCAGGAAGCGGTACTTATGGCACGATCGAACTTGCACCGATGTTAATGTTTACTCCCACAGCAACTAAGAAAGATCGCTCAAGTCTACCTTTAGATAGTAATAAGAGTAAACTGGCATCCTTTGAAGCGCAAACCAGCACTGACGCGGAATTATTACCAGTTAAAACGATTCCTGCCCATTTTAGCCAAGTTTACGAAGCTAGCGAACAAGATTTCCGCAATGTTTTTGGTTGGGAAGACGATCCCCATCGTCGTAACTTTTCGATCGGTGAACCTTTAGATATGGAAGTGCCTGTTTGCATAGATCTCGATCGCTTTGTAGAAAGAAGTAATGGGATCTTTGGTAAATCGGGTACGGGTAAATCTTTTCTGACTCGTTTGTTACTTTCTGGGGTTATTCGTAAGGGTGCAGCGGTTAATTTAATGTTTGATATGCACTCGGAATATGGTTGGGAAGCAATGAAAGAGGGTAAACAAGTTAGTACGGTTAAAGGTTTACGTCAGTTATTCCCAGGACAGGTAGAAATTTATACCCTAGATCCCGAATCTACTAAACGTCGCGGTGTAAGAGATGCTCAAGAATTATATCTCAGTTACGATCAAATTGAGATCGAAGACTTAAAACTAGTCGCCAGAGAATTAGGTCTTTCTGAAGCTGCGATCGATAATGCGGTAATTCTCTGTAACGAGTATGGCAAATCTTGGATTATCCGACTTCTGAATATGACCAATGAGGATATTAAACTCTTCTGCGAAGAAAAACAAGGACATCCAGGCTCTTTAATGGCATTGCAACGCAAACTAATGCGCTTTGATAGTCTCAAATATATCAGGTCTGCCTGTCCCCATAATTATATCGATCGCCTGATTGAATCTTTAGATGCAGGGAAAAATATTATTATCGAATTTGGTTCGCAATCGAATATGCTTTCTTATATGCTGGCAACCAATATGATTACCCGACGTATCCATGCCTGTTATGTAAAAAAAGCCGACAAGTTTTTACAATCTAAAAATCCCCTCGATCGACCGAGGCAATTAGTAATTACTATAGAAGAAGCCCATCGTTTTCTCGATTCTGCGATCGTGCATCAAACTATTTTCGGGACGATCGCTAGGGAAATGCGGAAGTATTTCGTTACCCTGCTAGTAGTAGATCAGCGTCCTTCGGGGATCGACAACGAAGTAATGTCCCAAATTGGTACGAGAATTACCTGTTTACTCAACGACGAAAAAGATATCGATGCGATCTTTACAGGGGTATCTGGGGCAAATGGTTTGCGATCGGTTTTAGCTAAGTTAGACTCCAAACAACAGGCTTTAGTTTTAGGTCATGCAGTACCCATGCCTGTAGTAGTGCGTACCCGCGCTTACGA
Source organism: Xenococcaceae cyanobacterium (assembly GCA_051439545.1). Classification (GTDB taxonomy): domain Bacteria; phylum Cyanobacteriota; class Cyanobacteriia; order Cyanobacteriales; family Xenococcaceae; genus JASJDJ01. The sequence goes on from JBFRWK010000044.1 coordinate 57,884, forward strand.
CCAAAAATTCTACTCCGAAATTGGCGATCCCGACTGGACAGAATTACCCGACGAAGAATTATTTGTTACTGCCGAAGCAGCTAAAGCAGATTTAGGATTTTGATTGACTGAGAATTAGAGTAAAGATCGCTTTTGGAATAATAGCCAGATGATAGAAGAGTGAATTCCTGACAAACCAACCGCCCAAATTACATTTTTCACAAAAATACGCCCTAACATTACCGCAGTAAGTCCATGTCCTCCCATTAACTGGGCAACGAGTAAGATACTACCTTGATAAATAGCATAGCCACCGACAACAGCGATCGCTAGCCAAATTAAATAACCTTGAAAGTTATAATGGCTAAATTTTGGTCGTAGTGTAACCAACCAAGTAACTAAAAGCGTTCCTAAACCCATAACTAATCCCCAAGTCAGCGACTCTAAAGTTAAGGGATACTGACGAATGGTAAAGCCATAGAGTTGACTGGCAAACCAAATACTCATAGTAGTAATTAAGGCTTTTTTGCGAGTCAAAGTATTACCCGTTACCGCAGCAAAAGCAACTAAAGGCACATGATAATAAATAATACTGCTAGCACTACCAATCGCAATCAAACATAACTGCCACCAATTACGATCGCTAGTAACTTTCCAAGCTATTTGCCATGAACTCAATGAGGATATTGGGAAATTAGAGGGATATTCGGCAGCAATAATCGGCAATTTGTCTAGTTTTTCTCTGTCAGACTTCATTTGGTTCTCCTAATAAGTAGATTAAATTGATTTACTCTTATTACTAAGCTGCGTTGCGTCTCTTTCCCCAGAATCCTACAATTAATCCCACCACAAAAATAAGAGTGAAATACAACAGACTAATGAACCGAACAAATAATGGAGGTGCGATCCCTTCTACTTCGATTTCCTGAGATACTTGTAATGGCGTAAACTGCTGAGAACTATCTTCTAAAGGAGTAACTGTTGCCGTAACGCGGTGAGGTGCGCCATCAAAAAACTGTTCTTGCCAGGTTAATTTTCCTGTATTGTCAGGATTCCCTCGATAGGCAAAGATCGGTGTGTCATTTTCTAGGGCAACTGACTCAACTCTAACTCGTACATTAGTAATTGGTTCTTCTGTGGTAGAGTTTGTCACTTCCACAGCTTGAGTCGCTAAATTACCTACAACTGCTTGAGTATCTCCTAATAGTTTGACCCGAACTGCTTCATTTTGAGCAACGACAGGAATAGTTTCTGGAACATTAGCAAATTCGACATTAGAGGCAGCAATTTCTGCATTCCAATTAACTAAGAGCAAAACCGCGATCGCAACTATTGTCATACCACTTAACAACATTCTGACGGGCTGAGGCGCAATTTCCCCTTCCCCTATAGTTCGATCGCCACCTAATATCCAACCACTACCTAAGCCTACTCCTAACAAAATACAGGCTAAAATTGCCAGATTGCGATATTTTACCGCATTTTCGGGGACACTAAAGGTTAAAGATTGCTCGAAATTATCGAATGCTCCTGTAACTGTGGGAGTTACTACTACCTCCATCTTATAGTTACCGCGAATGGGTAGGATTTGCTCAAACTCTAAGTTTCCTCGCTCGACTATCGCTTCTAAGTTAAGTAATTCCGTTCCTTCGACAATCGGAAAATCGGAAGTAATCCAGGGGGTTTTAGCTGGTGTTAATATGCGAACTCGAACCTTAGCATTAGATAAAGGCTGTTGGTTAGTGTCGATCGCCTGAAGTTGGAATTTAACCAACGTCTCATCTGGAATTACATTTTCCAAGAGTGGTTTTGTTTCAAGTTTTACTGTTGACTCAGAGACAACAGGTGTTGACTTTAAAAACCAAAATAACCCACAAACGGCGATCGCTAATGCGGTTAACAAAACATATTTAATTGATTTCATTTCTACTCCCAAATTAATGACAGGCAACCGTCAAAGTGTGGTGACGAGTTTCGTGTAATGCGTCATGAATGGGAGGATAAGTAGAGAAATAAAGCGTCCAAAGAATCATCATACACAAACCTATTAGCAGAACAATCTGCATGGGCAATGACAAAACTAAACGCTGAGTGCGTTGCCTAAAATTACTTATACTAATCAATATCTGTACCTCGCAGATCGATCGTTTGTTGCTGTAGTGTTAACATCGGCGGGCATTCTGACTTAGAGTATTATTATCTTCTCATTACAGTTGCGGGACAGCGTTGGATTTTCACCAAACTTTCCCCTTTACTTCTAATGAGTTTTCCCCATTTAGAACCGAGCTATTATTTGATATTAACGTCGATCTAATTGCGGAAAATAATAAGATTAGTTAACCTTGTAAATTGTTTTGCTTAAGTTTGATTTCAACCAACAAAATTCCGCAATTCCCGCAAAACTTTTTCCACATGACCCTTAACCCTAACCTTATCCCAAACCCGAACGATATTCCCCTCAGGAGCGATTAAAAAAGTCGATCGAACTACCCCCATATACTCTTTCCCCATAAATTTTTTCAATCTCCACGCACCATAAGCCTCGATCGTCTCATGTTCTGGATCGCTAAGCAGTTGTATCGTCAAGTCGTGTTTATCGATAAACTTACAGTGAGACTTAACCGAATCTGGACTAACCCCCACAATTTTCGCGCCTAATTCATTAAATTGAGAGTGATATGCTGTAAACTCTTTAGCTTCTGTAGTGCATCCAGGGGTATTATCTTTCGGATAAAAATAAAGTACTAGCCAAAAATTAGCAAAATCTTGGAGACTAACTAGATTATCGTTTCGATCTTTAGCTGTAAAAGCTGGTGCGGGTTGTCCTAGTTGGGTAATATTACTCATTGTCACATCATTTACTGTCTGTCTTTAAGAATGAAGTCCCAGTTAAAAAGGAACATCTTCCTCATCCTCAAAATCACTTAAATTGGGTCTGTTATTACTAATATACCTTTTCGGCTTATGTTCGCTCTTATTCAACTTTGTTTCCGAGCTATAAATCTCATTATGTTCTGATTTTAATTCTTCTGCTTCTGTTGTTTTATTATTAAAAAATCGTTCTGAATCAATAAGCTCTCCTTCAAAGTTTTTAACCAAATTATCTATGGCTAGCTGTAGCTTTTCTTCTGGATATGATAGATCGAAGTTTTGCTCATTAGTTTCTTTTGAGATATTAACTTGTGCTTCTGCTGAATCGATCGAATCTTTTTCTACTGGTCGATCGATTATTTCAACATCTTTTTTAAAATTATTAACTTGTTGTGGCTCTTTTTCTTGTAAATTTTGAGTTGCCTGAGGTTTAGCTTCAACGACAACATTATTATTCTGTTGGCTAATTTCTGGGTTTAAAGTTTTTTTTTCAGGAATAAATGATTCTGTTGGCTCTACTGGAGATTGCAGAGAAGAAGGAGTTACTTCAGTTGCAGAGGAAATTTCTTTTGTAGATGATACTGCTTCTAACTTAACTTTAATATTCCGTTGACAAGCTTTAGCAAAAGCAGCTTCTAGATTGGGAATTTTCCCTTGATTTAATTTTAGTAATTGGGGGGAACTTATACCCACGATCGCTACAGCATCATGTAAAGAAATTAAATGACATTTTTGTTTAAATAAAGCTTGGGTTGTTGGTGGCTGCGAATGGGCGATCGCTTTTTCCCAGATCTCTTGTGGGGATATATTTTCGCCCTTTTCTACTGGTGTTTCTGGAATATTTTCTCCTACTGGTTGAGTCGGGACTGTTACTTTCCTAGATGATATTGCTTCTTCTTTTTTGGGAGAAACTAAAGCATCAGCGGGATTATTTTTATGATTAGTAGCGTTAGGAATTGAATTAATTGAAACAACCTTATTTGAGATTTTTGTCTGAGAAGAAATAGGCGAAACAATCTGGGTCTTATCCCGTTCTTGTTTCTCTTGATTTAAACTCCCAGCTACAGAAATCCCAGGATAAACCGAACTCGAAGAAGGCAATAACCCTAACAATGTCACTTCTAACCACAAACGCGGTTGAGTAGTATTTTTAATTTGTACTTCTGCATTTTTAAGATGTTGCTGTCCTCTTAAAATTTCTCGAGTATCCCATTGTTGCGCCTGGAGACACAAATCTTGCCAGGTAGTCTCAGTTATAGCAGTCAAATCCGAACGATTAGCAGCAGTTTTAGCAATTAGTAGATTGAGATAAAAACCCGCTAAATTTTGTAAAATTACCAAAGGTTCGCGCCCTCGATCGAATAAGTTACGGGAAAGTTCGATTACTACCTCTGGTCGATTGGCTGCGATCGCTTTTAATAAAGCTAGCAAATCTTGTTCGGGAACAGAACCAACCAAATCCCAAACTTGTTCTACTGTTATTTTCCCTGGCAGTATACTTAACTGATCGAGTAAACTTTCTGCATCTCTCAATCCCCCATTAGCTATTTGCGCCACTAGGGTAATGGCTGCTTCATCAATATTAATATTTTCCTGAGTGGCAATATATTTTAAATGAGATCCCATCGCTGCTAAAGGAATACGACGAAAATCAAATCTCTGACAGCGAGAAATAATTGTCGGTAATACTCTTTGCGGATCGGTGGTTGCCAGCACAAATACCACTCGATCGGGCGGTTCTTCTAAAGTTTTGAGTAAGGCATTGAATGCAGCCGTACTGAGCATATGACATTCATCAATAGCATATACTTTATAACGAGATTGGACGGGGGCAAATTGACAGCGTTCGATAATTTCACGGATATTATCTACTCCCGTATTACTGGCTGCATCAATTTCCATTACGTCTAAAGCCGAACCATAAGCTATGGCTTTACATACTTCACATTTACCACAAGGACTAGAAGTAGGGCGATCGCTAGATAAACAATTAAGAGATTTAGCTAAAATTCTGGCACTAGAAGTTTTACCAGTTCCTCTAGGGCCTGTAAATAGGTAAGCAGGGGCAATTTTATTTTGTTCGATAGCAGAACTCAAAGTAGTGGCGATCGCCGATTGTCCTACTAAATCGGCAAAAGTTTGTGGTCGATACTTGTGATGCAGAGGTTCGTAAGACATATTAGATGTGGAGCTTCGGCATTAATTAACTGATTGGCTAAAATATCAGCCATTAAAATTAAGCAAGATTTTCAATCATTTAATCTTGCTCCCCTATATAGTATATTTGATCTAGGTAATTGAGATCGTGATCGAGCAAAAAACAAATCAACAATCTACTTTGCCTCCCAAAACCGAGGGAGATTTGAATTATAGCAGCGAGCAGGAACAATCTGTTGCCTCGTTAGCAGATGCAGATTATGAGTTTTTATTCAATCAATTGTTAGAAGGAGTAGCTCACGGTTGGCATTCTGTAAAAATTGATAAATTTTTTCAAAGATTAGGAGAAAGAGGTCAACCCGAATTATGGGTTAGTTGGTTAGAACGTTATCAGACCAAAATCATGGCTAACTCTAATGCCTATGAGCAACATTTAGCAGCCAGAATGATGCGTTTAGGGGAAATAACCCGCTCAATTCCTAAAATTAAGCCAATTGGTACTGCTGCCTATAGTATAGGGAGAGAAATACTGCAACAGAAAAATGTTGACCTAATCTGGGAGTACAATGGCTCGGACTCGCTCGAAGTTCCCCAAAAAACAGCGACAGAAACTAAAGAAGTAGTAGAAGCTAAATCAACTGCTAGCGAAAACGAGAAATCAAATGCAACCCAGAATAATGTTGACCCCTCTAATTTTAACCAAGCAGCCAGTTGGATCCAAGAAGCCATTGCGGAATTTGTCGAATTAGCAGAGAAAGTAGGCGATCGCTTAGAGACAGATGACAGCACGGAAACAGAGGAAAATCGAGCGGCTATTGATTCAGGGCAAACACCTAAACAAGAAAAGTCAGTCAAACCAGAAGCAAATTTAACCAAAGCCAATGAGAGCAAACCTGCTGTCAGTGAAGAAGAAAGCACTATCGATCTATCATGGCAAGAGTTTACTCGACTAATAGAGACAGACGCTCGCTTAGCCGAACAAATAGCCCAACAATTAGAGCTTAAAGATAAAGACCCCCAAAATATTATTAATGCAATTCTCAACCAAATAAATAATCGAGAAACTGTAGAACTTGACGAATCTACTCTAGAATTAGTAGAAAGCTGGTTTAATTTAGGACTCAAACAGGCTAGTGCAGGAGATTTATCAGAAGCCGTAGTTAGTTGGAACAAAGCTTTAGAGCTAAACCCCAATCTAGCAGAAGCTTGGCATAATCGTGGCAGTGCCTTAGGTCGTATGGGTGATTATCAACAAGCTTTACAATCTTTCGATCGAGCCTTAGATATCGATCCCCAAAATTACCATGCTTGGAACGACCGCGCTCACACTTTGTACCAATTAGAACAATGGCAAGAAGCATTAGCTAGTTGGGACAAAGCGATCTCTATTGTTCCTGGCAATCATCAATTCTGGTACAATCGCGGTTGTACCTTAGAACAATTACATGAGAATACCGAAGCGATCGCCAGTTATGAAAAAGCTCTAGAAATTAAACCCGATTTTCTCTTAGCTAAATCGAGATATGCTAGTCTTTTAGCTAATCAAAACCCGATAAATTAGTTAAGATGACGGTAGCCCAGTTATCAGACTATTTACTAACAGAAAAGCTAGCCTAGTATACATACCTACCATAATTAAATCATAATTTCCAGGGTTAAAATTGCTATGTCGGAACTAGCCAATAATGTAACAGAAGAACTGAACATACCCAATGAAGAAAGAGTAACTCAATTAAGAAATTTAATTGATACTCTCAGAATTGCTGAAGAAATAGCCAGTAAGGGATATTTAATTAGTAGTTCCGAATTAGCTGACTTGATGGATATTAACGCTAGTGCAGTTACTAGTAGAGGAGACCATTGGTCTTGGCGTAATTGGGTTGTGTCTAGAGTAAGACGAGAAGGAAATCAAATCCTGTGGCAATTAGAAAGAGTTGACTAAATAATTAAAACTATGACTGTATCCATAGCCGATCCTGCCAAAACAACAATTAGACCTTTACAATATCGAGATTTAGATGCCGTTGATGCTTTACAAGCTGTTAACTTAGAAGATTCTCAAAGTTTTTTTACTGGAGAAAAATTCTCAAGTGATAGTCGTTCGTGGCAAAATCTCCGTAAATTCTGGAGTCTGATCCCTTCTTTTTATAGTAAGGGTCTGCGAATTTATGTAGCAGAGCAAAAGCAAACGATTATAGGTTTAATTCAAGTATCACCTTTTAATAATACTCGTAGTACTTGGCGAGTCGAAAAGGTGTTACTAAACCCCAATGCCGTGCCAATGGAATTGTTAACGGGTCAAAAAACCGTCGGTTCTCAATTAGTACGCCATTGCCTAGAAAAGATTTGGGAAGCTCGGACTTGGATATTAGAAGTAAATATCAATCAAAAAAATCATTTGGCTCTCTATCGGGAAAATGGATTTCAACCCATAGCACAAATGACCTATTGGGCGATCGCGCCAGAACTTTTAGCTCAACTAGCACAACAAGAGCCAGAATTGCCCAACCTACTACCCGTGAGTAATGCAGATGCTCAATTACTCTATCAATTAGATTGTATGTCGATGCCTCCCTTGTTACGGCAGGTATTCGATCGGCATATCCAAGATTTTAAAACTAATTTATTCCAAACCGCAGCCAATCAATTAAAACAATGGCTAGAGGGGAGTAATGTTGTTTCTGGCTATGTGTTTGAACCGCAACGGAAAGCAGCGATCGCCTATTTTAAGTTAGAGTTATTTAAGAAGGGCGATCGTCCTCACCGAGCGGAGTTGACCGTCAATCCAGCCTATACCTGGTTATATCCACAACTACTGGCGCAAATGGCACAATTAGCTCAAGAATTGCCTCCTCAATCTTTAGAGTTAACTTCTGCTGACTATCAATCAGAAAGAGAAGAATATTTAGAGCAAATTGGTGCTTCTCGCTTAGAGCATACTTTATTGATGTCTCGTTCTGTCTGGCACAAAATTAAAGAAACTAAACCTTTAGAAGGATTACAATTATCAGAAGTACTGCAAGGTCTAAAACCCGCTCGTACTCCTATTCCTTCTCGGATGTCCTGGCTAAAATCAATGTCTCAATCCTACCAACAGCCTAATAAAAATCAAGATATTTATCCTCAAGCTGAATCTTCTCCCTCAGAAGAACAACCTTCCTCTGACTCTTCGCAACATCCTGGTAATGGTCATCATGCTTAAATAGGGAGTAGGAAGTATTAAGTTGAGCCATTGAAATTGATTGATGAAAAAAGTGTCTGCTTTGGGTTTAGATATTGGGAAAAAGCGCGTAGGTGTAGCAGGTTGTGATGGTATGGGATTGCTCGCTACAGGCTTAACCACCATCGAGCGTACTTCTTTTAAAGAAGATGTAGCTAAACTCAAGCAAATTATCGAGGAAAGAGAAGTTGAAGTTTTAGTCATCGGTCTACCCTATTCTATGGATGGTACTATTGGCTTCCAAGCCAAGCAAGTACAAAAATTTGCCCAAAGACTCTCTCAAGTTTTAAACTTGCCGATCGAATATGTAGACGAGCGTTTAACATCTGTAGAGGCAGAAGCTCAACTAAAAGCCCAAAAACGCTTTTCTACTTACAACAAAGGCTCGATCGATAGACTTGCTGCTGCCATAATTTTACAGCAATGGTTAGATTGTCGTTAATTAATACAATATTTTTGACTTACGTTAAAATAAACGTACAATAAAAATAACGTATGTTAAAAGAAAATAATGAAGGCGAATCCAGGAGGAGCGATCGCGCCAGAAGATGTAATTGGTAGAGATAAGCTAATTGCTAACTTGTGGAATATTCTCGATCGACAAAGTTTAATTCTCAGTGCCGAAAGACGCATGGGAAAAACCACTGTGATTAAAAAGATGGAAGCTGAAGCACCATCAGATAAGCTTCCTATCTATCGAGATTTAGAAGGGTTGAGAACACCAATCGAATTTGTAGAAGCAGTTTGGCAAGATGTCGAAAAGTATTTAAGTACACAAGGAAAAACTAGACGAGTTAGAGAATTTCTTAGTAATTTAGAAGGAATAGAATTCAGTGGTTTCAAGTTTCCGAAAATAGCAGCAACTCATTGGAAAATTCTACTCACTAAAACTATCGAAGATTTAGTTATCAATCAAGATCGTCAAATAATTCTGTTGTGGGATGAAATGCCCTATATGCTTAGTAATTTTGGTGATGAAGCAGCAATGGAAATTCTCGATACTTTGAGATCGCTTCGGCAAACTTATCCCGATGTGAGGATGGTATTTACAGGTTCGATCGGTTTGCATCACATTATCAGTAAATTGCGCCAAGCTGGATACAGTAACGATCCGACTAACGATATGTATCCAGTAGATATTTCGCCATTATCTTTAGAAGATGCGACTGAGTTAACTTATCGGTTAATTGAAGGAGAAAACATATCTACTTTTAAAATGCAAATTAGTGCAGTAGAAATTGCTCAAGCGGTAGATTGCATTCCTTTTTACATTCATCATTTAATTAGCAAACTAACGTTTTTAGAGGCTGCAATTAGTCAAGATACTGTTACTCAAACCATAAATAACTGAACTTCCTGCCAAGAAAAATAACGAAAGCCTTGATTTAAGGTAGTTGTAGCGATTTTTTAACTACCTGTTACTGGCTACAATTTCTCTGAAGCTCTAATGAGGGGGGTTTGAGGGAATTGCACCTATGTGATTTTATTATATAGCGATCGCGATCATTGGGGTCAATATATCTTTTTTGTGTCCATGTATGGAGAAAAAAGAAAAACCCGCTATAGTTCTTGCTACATGGGCTTTCGGGTCGTAAATAGTATTTTTGTATGGGGGGAAGTTCAGAAATAAATGTCTACTCAATCCTCTTAACCCGTGGAAGATGAATCATTATCGAGACAGAATCGATAACTATTATAATAATGTACAACAAAACTATGCGTTAAATATATTAGATACTTTGGCAGTTGAACCATCATTATCTTTTAGTGATTTATGGCAAAGACTTAAATTAGAAGAAAATACTCAAGATAAAGAAACTGCCAGAAATATATTAAGACTATTACTTCAAGACTACTATATAATTCAAAATTCTGATTCTATTTACAGCTTTCGCTACAAGTTAGTTCGGCAATATTGGAAAATATCAAGGGGGCTGTAATTGTGAAAAATAATCTCCCTATTTATGGTTTTGCTACTCGTATGATGTCTCCAGAAATTATGGAGGCAATCTTTATCCAGCGTCAGAAATTTGTTGCCCATCTAATCGAATCAATTAAAGAAAGTACTTTTACCAAAAACAAGCATTATGATTTGTTGATAGGTATGCGTGGTATTGGTAAAACTTTTACTACGGCTCTAATTTTTCACCGACTCAGAAAGATTGAAGAGTTAGAAGATAAATTAGTAATTGCTTGGTTACAAGAAGAAGAATATGTTAGTTCTTTCTTAGATTTACTGCTAAAAATATTTCAAGTATTAAAACAAGACTATTCAGAAGAATATAAAACTGAATTAGATTCTCAGGTTGAAAATTTATACAAATTATCTGCGGATGATGCCCTACGACAAGCAGAAAGAATTCTCAAAGAATTTATAGGAGAAAAAACTTTATTGTTAATGATGGAAAACCTAGATGAAATATTTAAAGGTTTAGGAGATATCGGACAAAAGCAATTTAGAGCATATATTCAAAATAGTAACTTTATTACCATTTTGGCAACATCTCAGAGTTTATTTGATGGAATTAAATCGAGAGAATATCCTTTTTATGGTTTTTTCAATCCTCATTACCTAGAAAAATTAACCAAAGAGGAAGCACAAAGTTTACTGCTTAAGATTGCTCAATTAGAAAATAATACAGAATTAGAAACTTTTATTCGATCTCCCAAAGGAAAAGATCGTATTGCTGCCATTCATCATTTAGCTGGTGGTAATCATCGAGTTTATGTTATTTTTTCCCAGTTTTTAACTCGCGATTCTTTAGATGAATTAGTTCAACCAGTAATGCAAACTTTAGATGAGTTAACACCATATTATCAAGCAAAGATGCAATGGTTATCGCCACAACAAAGAAAAATAGTTGAATTATTGTGCGATCGACGTAATGCCATACCTGTTAAAGAAATTGCTCAAAGATGTTTTATCACTCATCAAACTGCATCTAGTCAGCTTAAAGATTTGCGTGAAAAAGGTTATGTAACTGCGGAATCTCTTGGGAGAGCTTCCTATTATGAATTGCAAGAACCTTTAATGCGGATTTGTTTGGAGGTTAAAAAACAAAGAGGCGAACCAATAAAGTTGTTTATCGATTTCTTGCGAATTTGGTATACAGAGAAAGAGTTAAATGAAAGATTGCAAGTACTTCCAGATAACTGTTTAGAAAGAGAATATATCAATCATGCTTTAGCTGCTAAAGCAAAGTCTATGTCAGTCGATTCTAATGATGAATTTGCTGCTACTCAAGATTGGGTAAATCGAGATCTTGAAAAAGTTATTGCGGGAAATTTAGAGTTTGATTATGACAAAGCAGTAGCCCTTATACCAGATAATGATTCAGCTTGGTATAACCGTGGTATTGCTTTAAGGAAATTAGGTAGATACGAAGAAGCCATCGCCTCTTACGATAAGGCTTTAGAAATTAATCCTAAAAATCGGTTTGTATTGTTTAATCCCATTAAAGAATTCATTAAAATTATTTGGGAAAGTACCACAGATGTTAATATCTGGAAATCTCGCCTCAAAACTCTAGTAGAAATTTACGACAAACATCAAGTAATTTCTGCATTAAGTAAAGGAATTGTAGATAATATTCCTAACTTAATGTCAGATATGGTAAGTGATAAAGCTGCCCATACTTGGTTAGAAATATGGCAAGAAATAGCTGGAGACAAACCAGAATTAGCAATTGCCTTACGTTTTCTCAAAACTGCCGTGGAATATAAAGAAACCAAAGGAGACAGAAAAGTATTATTACAACTAGCAAAAGAAGAAAGAGAATTATTAGAACCTTTACTTAAAAAGAACTAGTTATGGTTAAACTTGCTTTATCTTAATATTGATTAATATATTCAATTAAAATGTTTGTATTTTTGTAAGATTTGGGGAAGATTACAGTATTTAAAACTTATGATAAGTTTCGCTAAATTAAATATCTCAAATATTCAAAGAGTAATTGGGGAATCTACATAAATAGTCGGTTCTTCCATCGTAAATTCGATCTCATAGGACTTGAGCTTTTTAGAAATTTTCTCGTTAGCTAGTTCTAATAAACGCTTGCGTAATTCAAGAGAATTTTCTGAAGAACCCAAAATAAAAAAGGTAATTCTGGCACGAGAAGTAAGATGATTCTCAGAATCTACTAAAGTAACTTGGGTACTACCAGGATCGATACCAAACAGATCGCTAGTACTCTGTTTGACTACTTGCTTAATTAAAGCTGATTCTTGTGGATTTAATTGACGATTAAAATTAAGATAAAGTAACGCCATTAATTTTCTTCCTCGACTAACATTTTCAATCTCCAAACTAGCCATTGTCGAGTTAGGAATAATCATTAATGTTCCTTTGGCAGAAGTACGAATTTTTGTCGAACGCAAGCCAATAGACTCCACTCTACCAAATATTTCGCTAGGTAAGCGAATATATTCTCCAGGAAGATAGGGACGATCTAAATATAAAACGACTGTACCTAATAGCTGTTCTAGAGTTTTTTGAGCAGCAAAAGCGATCGCCAATCCCCCAATGCCCAAACTAGCCAATAATCCTACTAAATTTATTTGTTGACTCTGAGCAAAAGCTACCGCAGCAATAAAGCCAATAAGAATATTAGCAATAGTTTCTATAACTAATAAAAGTTCGTTAATTTCTCTTCCTAACCGATTAATTAAATCAATACCGTAAACCAAGACAAATTGACGAAATAAACGAGAAGCTAACCAGGCAATACTAATAATTACTGCCAAGTCGATAAAAAATTGTAAAAATTTAAATAAACCAATATATTCCTGGAGAAAGTTTAAAGACAGTCTAATCAAAATTAAGCTACCAGAAATTCTAAACAAATGCCCTAAAGGAATAAGTAAATTGGTATAAATTTGCGTAAAATTTTTAGGCGCACATTGTCTGACGAGTATACTAATTAAGCTAGGAGTCGCTCTTCCTAAAACTATTGAGAGTAATACTAAGATAATAAATATACCTAGTTTAATTCCCAACTTTATTATGTCTTGCTGGGCTTCAGTATCGATCCCCAACCAAGTTAGAAGCTCTAGTATATTCATATGGTAATCGGTGCATCAATATTTATAGTTTTGTTCTCTAACTCAAAAGCAATACCATATTTTGTCAGTTCTTTGGATATATTTTGTTTGGCAATATCCAATAACTGTTGCCTTAGTTCCATCGATAATTTACCAGAACCCAAAATAAAAAAATTAATTTGGACTTGAGTATATTCTGATTTGCCATCTTTATTAATTACAGTAAATTTAACTTCGGTATTGCGAATATCTACACCAAAAATATCTTCGGTACTCTCAAAAATAATTTGTCTGATAAAAGATTGTTCTGATTCGGGAATGACTTGAGAGAAAGTTATGTAAATTAAAGAAATAACTTTTTTAGCTCTAGTAAAGTTTTCGATATATACTTGGGTCAAAGAACTATTGGGGGCAATAATTACTGTTCCTTTGCCTATTGTTCTAATTCTTGTCGAACGTAAACCGATCGATTCTACTTTACCAAATATACCATCAGGTAAGCCAATATAATCATTAACCACAAAAGGGCGATCGATATAAATAACAATACCACCTAATAGTTGCTCTAGAGTTTTTTGAGCAGCAAAAGCGATCGCCAATCCCCCAAGACCCAAACTAGCAAAAAGACCGACTAAATTGATCTGATGAGTTTGCGCAAAAACTAAAATAACGACAAAAGTAATTGCTGCATTAACTATAAATTTACTCAAAAGTAAAAGTTCGCTATTAAATTGTCCTCTTTTTTTAACCGCAGCATTCAATAAATAATTATTGAAAATTTGCTGAAAAATTCGATAGCCAAGCCAATTCAATAAAATAACAATAATAATTCCTAAGGGTACTTCTAAAAATTTTAGCAAAAGGGATTTAGCAAAACTTAATAAAATTAAATCTCCAATAATTAAAATAGTAGCTAAAGTTATTTGATTGTAATAAGGGGGAATAATGAGTTGATATACTTTTTTAATCTGAGAAGGAAGAAAAGTACTAATACCCCAATCAATAAGACGAGGAATTAAAAAAAAACCGCTAACAATGCGATGAGCGAACCGAGTAGTTCAAAAAGAATGTCTGTATCGATAGTAATTGTTTCTGGCATCAAGTTTAATGACAAATTTAAGACTAATTATTTATTGGGATTTGAGTAGTAATATTGCCAGACTAACTCTTTGGCTAAAAAAAATATATCATAACTAAAGTACTTAATTAATTTTGTTCTGTTAATTAAATTAGAATTTAAAGATTAATCGGAAAAAGACCAAAAATTTACATCCCTAAAAAAAAATTTGGTTAAATCTCGCCCTCACTCTAATTCTTTGCTACAATACAATGCGTTAATTAGATAAATTCAGATTCTTTGAGTCAATCAGTAGACAGTATTACCACCGACACATTAACCCAAGAACTAGCAGCAATCCAGCAGACTAGTTCTAAGCGTATTGCTTTATTGGGTTCTCGTCACGTCCCCTTAATGCACCAGCATTTAATTGAGATGATGAGTTATGCTTTGGTTCTAGAAGGTAATCGTTTAGTAACCTCTGGAGCAACAGGCACGAACTCCGCTGCAATCAGGGGTGCTATGCGTGCAGATTCTAATTTGCTAACAGTCATTTTGCCCCAGAGTTTACAACGTCAACCAAGGGAGTCCAAAGAGCAGTTGAAGCAAGTGATGCACTTGGTAGAACATTCGGAAAATGACCACCTTTCTTTAGGAGAGGCTAGTGCTTTATGTAATCGAGAAATTATTTCTCGTTGCCAGCAATTGATCTGTTTTGCGTTTCATGATAGCCATACTCTCTTGAAAACCTGTGAAGAAGCAGAAGAACAGCGAAAGCTAGTTACTTTGTTCTATTTTGATTAGCCATGAATTTATCAACCAAAGCTATTTTGCTCTATTCAATTATTGGAGCAGTAGTATTAACATATCTTCCCTATCTTCTAGTAGCGTTTGGTAGGGCGCAAATCGGATACGATCTAGCTGCTCCCCGTGCCATGTTCGACAAGTTGCCAGCTTATGCTCAAAGAGCAACCTGGGCGCATCAAAATTCTTTTGAGGCAGCAATTGTCTACATTGCTGCTGCAACTATGGCTTATGTAACGGGAGTCGAGTCTCCTTGGGTAGTCAAGGCTGCGATCGCTTTTTTAATTGCTCGTTTACTATTTTCCGTCTTTTATATCGCTAATATCCCCTTAGCACGTTCCCTTATGTTTGCAATAGGTTCGGCTGCAAGTGCTACTTTATTTATTTTAAGTGTAATCGAGCTTCAGTAACAAAAACAGGGCAAGGACTAAACTAAATAATCTAATTATAGAGATTAAGAATTACTGTCGATCGCTCCCCGATTCTTGATAGGATTAATTGAATCAGGAATAGCCAAAAATAAATTTATGTTTTCTCAAAAATACTTATCTCGTCTGCTTGCTCTTGTTTTAGTCGTTGTAATTGGTTTAATGGGATGTTCTTCTAGTCCCTCTGGATTAACTGGTAACTATAGTCAAGATACTTTAGCCGTCCTAGAAAACCTCAAAACAGCGATCGAGCTTCCAGATGATGCAGCTAATAAAAATGAAGTAGTAACTCTAGCCAGACACCAAATTAGTGATTATGCTTCTCGTTATCGTCGGGATAACAAAGTATCGGGATTGCGTTCTTTTACTACTATGCAAACGGCTTTAAATGCTCTTGCTGGCTATTATAGCTCTTATGGGACTCGTCCTTTACCAGAAAAGCTCAAAAATCGCCTAAATCAAGAGTTTAACCAAGTAGAAATATCTTTGAAGCGTGGTATATAAACTCGGTATGATAAACTATATAGACAATTAAAATTTACTAACCGTAAGCTTTAAGCTATTTAAATCTAAAATGTCCATCAGAAAACCAACTGTTCTTGGTTTTCCAGAGTGCTATTATCTTGCTACCTTGGTTTCATCTACCCCTTCTTAAGTTAACTTGTAGGAGGGGTAAGTATTTTGATGTCATAGACTTTTTAAAATCCTATTGAATCCGATTGAATAGCCACCAATAAAAACTACGTTAGTCCTCCTTGTCTCTCCCCAACCAGGAATTATGGCTATTTAACAGGATCTGATATCAGTATTAACCGTCACCCTCGGAATTTTCTCGCTCATTTGTAGGTTTTTCTACTAGATGACTAACCAAAGCCAGTAATAATAGAATAGGAGTGAAAATAATTAAAAGCAGAATAAATAAAATATTTTGTAGTAGTTTGAGCGAATTCTGATACATAGAGAAAGTAATCTTATCTTTTTCTTTTCGCTTATTTGGTTCAAATAATATAGTGAGAATTAAGCTCTTAGCTATTAGCTGGTAATAACCTGAGAGGGAAAGTTGTGCAGATAGAAGCTAAAATTCCGAGTTTTCGGCGTATTCCCATCGCCATTTTAATTGTTAGTTTAATTGGACAATTGCCATGGACTCGATCGGTTCGTGCAGCAAGTGAAGCCTATTGTCGTTTTAGTGAGACAGAAATATTAACTAAAGAACAATTGCTTCAATCTTCGCTAGCAAAAAACTCTCAAGCCTACCAACAGTATAAAACGATTATTCAAAGACATGGTCAACTATT
The DNA here is from genome assembly GCA_051439545.1 of Xenococcaceae cyanobacterium. GTDB lineage: Bacteria > Cyanobacteriota > Cyanobacteriia > Cyanobacteriales > Xenococcaceae > JASJDJ01. The sequence goes on from JBFRWK010000044.1 coordinate 74,738, forward strand.
AAATCAATGTCGTAGTCAGACATGGCCTAAAATACAAGCAATTTGGTTACGACTCTATCCTTGCGATATTAGTCCAGGTTCGATCGATTATGTACTCGATCGAATTGTTAATTTAGGATACAATCAAGTTCATCTAGAAGTGCTTTATGATAGCCAAGTATTACTACCTCCAGCGGATAATCCAACCCCTTGGATACCAGTAGTGCGCTCCCCAGGAGCAGAAAATATCGATCTACTGGAACAAACTATTAAAAAAGGGCGCGAACGAGGGTTAAAAGTGTATGCTTGGCTATTTACCATGAATTTTGGCTATAATTACGCTCAAAGAGCAGATCGACAAGATTCCTTAGCTCGTAATGGTAGAGGACAAGATAGTTTAGAAGTAGTTCACGATCGCGCTCAAGCATTTATCGATCCCTATAACCGTCAAGCACAAATAGATTATTACCAGTTAGTAGATGCAGTCAGGAAAAGACAGCCAGATGGTGTTTTATTCGACTATATTCGCTATCCTCGTGGTACTGGTCACAATTCTTTGGTGAGTCATGTAAAAGACCTCTGGATTTATAGTCCTGCATCTACTCAAGCTCTATACGAAAGAGCCAAAAATAAAAAAGCAGTAGCTTTAATCGAAAGATATCTCGATCGAGGAAAAATTACCCCTAACGATCTAAGCGAGATTGAGCTTCTCTATCCAGAAGAAGACCTTCCTAATTGGCAAGGTCAGACTATTAGCATAACTGACAAGGGACTAACCGCCGATATTTTAAATTCTCAGCTATGGTTTCTTACCGTAGCTCATGCTGCTCAAGGAGTTATCGATTTTCTTACCTTTGCAGCAGCCCCCATCAAACAGGATAACATTCCGACAGGCGCGGTGTTTTTTCCTGGGGGGAATCGCTTAGTAGGTAAAAGAGGATTCGATTCCCGTTTGCAAGCTTGGGATAAATTTCCTGCTTCGATGGAATGGCATCCTATGGCTTATGCAGTTTGTAACGATGATACTAGCTGCATTACCGACCAAATCAAAACAGTCCTAAATCTAACTCCCCCAGGTACTAAGGTGATTCCTGCTTTAGCTGGAGCTTGGGGACAAACTTATAATAAACATCCTACTTTAGAAGCACAAATGGCAGCCTTACGCCGAGAAATACCCCAAATTGATGCTGTTAGCCATTTTGCTTATTCTTGGATCGAACCCGAGATCGATCGACAAAGAAAATTTTGTAATTTACAATAAATTTAGTGACGGTCTTTGCTATTATATTAAAGCCATCAAATTTTAAGCGGACGTGGCGGAATTGGTAGACGCGCTAGATTTAGGTTCTAGTGTCTTTGACGTGAGAGTTCGAGTCTCTCCGTCCGCATTCTTTAATATGCCTATAACTACGAGACTTTCACTCTCACATCAACAACACTAGAGCCGATAACACGCCCAAAATACGCCCATTTACAACTTCTAAAATACCCATATCACTACACTTGTAAGCAAGCACTTTACCAAGAATTTTCACGCATTTATATTTTCTGTAAAGCAATAATCCCCAAAAAAAAATAACCGATTAGCACATACCACTAAACAGCTATTCTGTCAAATATTGAATTCACTCTATTTTTAATTGCTGCCCATCAGCAGATCGTGCTGATTGTCAATCCATTCTTTTGTGTAAGTAGAAGGATAAGCATAGTCGCTTTTCAATATATTAGAGATAGTAATAATATCGCTTGGTTCGATCCAATTATGCTTCAGTAGATATCCAAAATAGAAACTAAGCTTATCCCATGCACAACGACGATCGCCGATATAAATAGCACCAAGTTTCTTAGTTCTAGGGTTATTTATCCTTAAGCCGTCCCTAAGCTTTTCTAGTAACAATCTAATCTCTACCGCATATCGATCGATTAAACCATTTTCCAAATTTTGGTTGATGGTCGTCGTGCTAATTACGGGACACATAAAACAACCAAGTCTCAAACTACTTATCTGTACCACAAGTATCAGAACCGCAACCTCGCGCGTTCCTATGGCGAGTTTTACTCGCCAGGTTCGCTCGTCTTTTTAGGCGCTCGTCACGTACTTTTGATTCCCCAAAATGTCTACCTGTAATAGATTTAAGCTTTCTACTGGGTATCATCGGTTGAACCTTAAGCTTGCCAGTACACCAACGTATTCTAAAATCTGGTACTGGATACCCTAAAGCAAATTGAACATACCAGTAAGACTGTTTAGCTACTACTACTTCAAAAGGAATATTTTGACGAGCACAAAATACCTTAGTTAACTCAATAGTTCGATAGAGCGATCGATGTTCTAACTTGGTATCGGCAAATCTAACAATCAAGTTAATAGGCTTGAACCCTAATTTGAGATAAAGGTTATAGATACCAAGTAAAACATGACTATCTTTACCGCCTGAAAAAGACAAAATGTATTGAGAACCAACGGGTATAGAAATAAAGTTATCAATTGCTTTGGCTACAGCAATTAAAATAGGTCGAGCGCTACAGCCCGTGAATATCGCCAATTTTATCTAACAAAGGATGTTCGTAAATACTACCCTTATATATCTAATTGCAAGTGCCATCTTCGTATTTTAAAAATCTGTATTACGGATTTCTGAAATACCTTCTTAATACCTTCTTCCTGCTTTAGCATATTGGTATCCTCTTTGATCTATTTTTGTTTTCAAGCCAGTTTCTCGTAAAAAGTCGTACAGATCAGCTTGATAGCAATAGCCAATTTCCCTTGTCATAGCTTGCTTTAAAGAATAACAACTTTGCCATTGAGAACTTTCGACAAGATTATAATCTATCCAGTCATGAGCTAACGGTCTAAGCTTATTTTTTTTGTCAGTAGGTAATGTTTGACAATAATCTGGATTAATTTTCATTTTTGCTCTTGCTAAATAATTGACTAGTTTGAGTTTTCCTAAAATAACCTTTTAAAGTTTGTCTAATAACTTCCTCTATACCTTCATCATTTACATGATAGATATCTGCTAGTTGAGTTATTTCTATTCCCGCTAAAAAGTTAGATAGTATCTCTATTCCTATCTTGGGTAAGTTGTTATCTTTAGAGATTGTTTTGTCCATGATTTTAATCTTATTCTTTATCTCACCTTGTAGTAGGTCATTTAAGATAATCAAATAAGCATGATGGACAACTTGTGTTTGAAAGTAATAATCTAATTCTTTAGAGCGATCGTCGTAAGCTTCCATACCTAAGCCTGTAATCTAGGGTGTTGACATTCATTGAATAAAGGAAATGTAGCTATTCTTTCTTTGGCTAAATCTTGTAACTCAATACTTGTTTTTTCCTTACAGAATTTTTCTACTACTTCAAAGCTATCTGCTAGTTCTTCTAGTAATCCATTTTCGGTTAAATAGGTTGCCAGCATAGCGTTTAAAACCGACATATAGACGATAAAAATTGCTTCTTTTTCATTCATTTGCTCAATTCCTTTTAATCCAGTAACCGCGATCGAGTACCATACCTAATTCAGCCATTAAAGCTTTTAAATGGTTAGTTTTAGGCTTTTCTAATATCCAATTTTGATGTAACCATACCTCTATTTGCCGTCGTAATTCTTCAGCATTAAGTTTTACTGGTAAACCTGCAACTGTAGCATTACGCGATTCTTGATGTACGTAATCTGCTAAATATTTAGCTATACCGCTATAACGATCGACTTCAGTTTTAAACCAAGCAAAGTAATCTTTAAGTTTGCTCGTCGCTTCGTATTCGTTTTGCCAAATACCCGTGACTATCCCTGTCGTAAGTAAATCCAAGCTAATAGTTCTTTGTTGAGAGTTTAAACCAGCTAAACTTTTCGCTATAGCTTTACGAGTAATTAAATAAACTTCTGCTAGTTCTGTATTCCAATAGTTAGAGTGCAACGAAGAAAACCCATCCCAATTAAAGGTATCTATGTCAATCATGTTTTGATGATAGAGATCATGTGCTGAAATATCCTCTATTCGTTTAAAAGGGATAACTATTAACCTACGCTGTAACTCTTTGAAAATGCTTTCTAGATGTATGGGAGATACAGAACTAAAAACCTTGGTACAAAAACATCTAAATTCTAGATTTGTTCCCTTTACATCAGAACTAATAGATATCTTATCGGTACTGCGATCGTATCCTACCTTAAAAAGACGGTATAAGTCTGGCTTGTTAAGAAAGACGTTACAGTCTATGTCATCCCATACCATACCTTTATTGGTTTCTACTCGCTTGTAATAATTAGGAAATTCTGGGTTATTGGTAATTACCTCGACATCTTGATATTTAATCTTATGCAGATTATTCCTAATACTCGCATAAGTATCGCTGCTAGTACAGATAGGTACACCCCAAAGGTAACTAATAAATTTAGCTAAAGTAGTTTTACCAGTTCCCGATCTACCGAACAAAAATAAATAGGGAACTATATTAGCTAGGGCATTGGGAATTAAACAATAGGCAGCGATAATGTCATAATAGTTATAAGGCAAAACTACTAATTTTGGCAGTAAGCTTAATAGGTTTTCGGTTAAAGATAAATTGCGATCGTAAATATCTTGCCAAGTATCTATTAAGTTATTTTCAGACAAAAGATTAGTGTAATCAAAAGCCATAAGTTAAACCAGAATAGCTTTAACTAGATCGAAATAAAGAGCTAAGAATGTTTCGCCTTGTTCTTCTCGTTCTTTAATAAACTGTTCGGTAATATCGGCTAAGCTCATTTCTTCGTTATAACCACTATCGTCTATAGCTAACAGAAGCTCTTTTTTAACAAAGATAAGCTTATCCGATGGTGTTAACCTGTTATAACCATTCTTTTTGTAGCTGCTAGTAAATTCTTGATAGTCAGGTAAGGTATTTGTTGCCTCTACTTCCTCTAAATGGCAGTTTTTAGAAATTAAATCGTTTATTTCTTTATCAGATAAATTAGTAAGCTGATCGTCTGGTAAAAAAGCAATACTGCCCTTGTAATGTTTGTCTAAGTCTACCTCAAATGATAAATAGCTAACTAAATTTTGCTCCCATAAAGACGGTTTAACCTTTTTAGGACTAGCTTTACCAGTCTTATCTTTTTCCCATTCTTCGTATTCATGTTGGTAGATAGGTATTGCACATATACCACCATCTAAAGGTTCTTCTGGTTTAAAAGCACGAATAACACCAGTAAACTTACTAACGTTAGCCATAAGAATAAGCTTGTCATTAGTCCCAACAAACTTAGCTTCTTCAAAATCTACTTTAAAGAATACTTCGTTTTTTTCTCCTTTAAGACGGGCATACTTAATGTCTTTGTATGGATCGAGATACTTAATCATAATTAGTGCCTGAAATAAAATAAACGATGAGCAACTTATGTTTGCGCTTCGCAAGCATAGTTTAATAAGGGTAAATGTTATTAGCCCTTGAAAATCTGAAAAATTTAGCGATCGAAAATTTTAGAAGGTGATACTAATTCCCCTATTTCGCCAAGTTCCCAAGCTTTCTCTACTAGTTTTAAAACCCGTTCTTTACCTAAAACTTGTAATGGTCTACAAATTTTTCTAGCTATCCAAGTTATGACATAATCTGTATCGTATTCGACGTTGTAAAAAGTTTTTTTTCTATCTCCTACTTGTCGAATCTGCACATACTTATAATACTTCTCTCTACTCAGCATGGCAGGATGGACTTGACGATTTAGCTTATTTCCCGCTAGATCGCGCCAGGTAATGGTTTCTATTTCCATATTTTTAGTGATTAGCTTTAAAACCTAACACTCAGAGCTATCTTCGATAGGTGACGTATTCAGCGTTTTAATTACTAATAACAATAATCTCAAAATTGAGAGAGCGTTACATCCGTAAATACACTGAAATCTTACATAAACTTTACTGAATTTGATAAGTAAAAAAAGTAATTAGTACGGGTTAAATACAAATTTTTTATTAGAAGTAAAAAATACGTGTAAATACGGTTGACAAGAATAGGAAAAATAGGGATTATAAATATAATCGCTGTGCGCTCTGCCTGAGGGGGGAATGATACTTAGGGGTGGTGGTCGGGGGTGGGAGGATAAATAATATATATATTAAATAAATAATTATTATTATAATAGTAATAATATATATATATAATATAAATAATAATATATATATAAGGCTATTTTAAAAAACAGTAATACAGATTTTTAAAATAGGTAGACTACTAACTAAGAAATAACTTTCTTTCTTCTTCACGACGACTAACTAACCCAGGTAGTCTTTTTTTACCAGCATTTACTTATCTACCAAATTCATTCGCTGCACCAGAATAATCTTTTCTGTTTAATTTCCTAAGCAAAGTACTTTTGCCAAAGGCAGCTATGCCAACATTAAACGTAAAGCTCACTAATGCGTCAAATTGGGCTTGATTTAAGGGAACATGACAAATTACCTACAGCACTTTCAAAGCGGGTTAAATCGCTTTTTAAGAGCATCTCTGCTTGCTCGTGGTTGACACACATACCAGGTTTAGCAGTAGCAGTATGCCCGTATCCTATAGTCCATACGTTAGCGGGGCATAGATAGGCATTACTTCTAAAAGGGTAGATTGGTTTTTGAGACAATTCTAGAACTTTTGTCCCCATGAAAGCTCTCCCACCCTATTTGGCGTCGCTCCTGTATTTATTGACATTCCCCTCAAGTCTTTAATCATCATCATCATCATCATCATCATCATTATCATCATTGTCATCATCATCATTGTCACCCCAAGAGTTATCGTCCCAAGAGTTATCGTCCCAAGAGCTATCACCCCAAGAACTATCCCAATTCCAAGAACTACTCCAATCACTATTAGCGAAGAAACCACTAATCCAATTACTTATTTGGGTAAAGACTTCACTATATTTACTGTCTGGCGATAAAAACTCCCAACTATTTTCAGTACTTGTAGTTGCTGAATCGTAAGTTGACCAATAGCCTACTTGCCAGAAA
>JBFRWK010000045.1:0-4662 GCA_051439545.1 Xenococcaceae cyanobacterium
GAGTGGTTAAGAAACCTCGTTCCAAATTTCCTTCTAAAAAACCGATTCATCGAACCATGTCTTCTGCTCCAAAACAACTTACTTTTTCCATTTTTAACTCTGCTTAATCCTTAAACGAGAAGTATTGCCTGTAGCCGAGGAATTAGGAATAACTGCGGGGAAACATTCTATCGGATTAACAAGAGCTTTAGCCGACTTTGGTGCTTCAGAATCTTTTGGTCAAGCTAGTCTGCGTTTTCAAGAACATTATGGCTTTAAAGTCGAATCAAGTAAACTAAGAAGAGAAGTCATTAAAGTTGCAGAATTGTCAGAAAATTTTGTTGACAAAAGACTAGAAGAATCTCTTGAAGAAGCTAAGATTAATCCAAATAAAAAAACTGAAAGACTTTTATTAGAATTAGATGGTTGTCAGCTAAGAACTGGGGTAAAAGTTCCCAGAAATAAAGCTGGATTAACCAAGATTCGTCAACTTAAAAAATCTTCAAGGAAAATTAATTGGCGAGAAACTAGGGTGGCTTTCGCTCGTCCAGTTGAGCAGAAAAACCAGCGCACCTTTGTGGCAAGGATGGGGCAGTATCCAGAAATTGTGCCACAACTTGTTGGTGCTGCCTATGACCGAGGTTTATTTCCCAGATCGCAAACTTTTGCTTTGGCTGATGGAGCTATTGGTCTTAAAGAAGCTCTCGAAAAGGCTTTTCCAAAACTTCAGTTTATTTTAGATCGTCCTCATCTTAAAGAACATCTTTATACCGGGGTCGAAGCAATGGAGTTTCCAGAAAAGCTTAAACATTCTATTGTAGATGCTCTTGTCAGTTTAATTGAGAGGGGAAAAGTTCATAAAGTTATCAAAAAATTGCAAAATTATCAAGGAACAGGAGCCAAGGAGATTGAAACTTTAGCTAACTATTTAATTCGTTTTCAAGACTGTGTTCATTATCGAAAATTTCAGAGTTTAGGATTACCGATTGGCTCAGGAGAAATTGAAAGCGCTCACAAATATATCCCTCAAAAAAGGTTAAAAATACCAGGAGCTACTTGGCATCCTGATTCAATCAATCCTATGTTAGCTTTAAGAATTATTAGAGCTAATGATTGGTGGTCTGAATTTTGGCGTAAATACAAATCATCAGCTCATCTAAACATAGTAAATAATGACCTAGAGCCGAAATTAAATTTAGCGAGCTAAAGTTTTTTAGCAATAAAAATAACTGCTCTATTTTTATGTATACTAACCTCTTAGTTTTCTACTTTTAAATATCAAGTAAACCCTAATAAAAATTCTCTTGTCCACTATCAAACTAGACGGTTTAGTTTGGCTACTTTAGCGCGACCGCGAAGCGTTCTCTTCGCGATCGCCTTTCTGGAGCAGCAACTACTTTTGAGCGCACCCCTTTTTAACAAGTAGTCTGTTACCAGCTTCAGCGATCGCTTCTTTGGGCTCAAAACCAAGATCGTCAATCAGTGTGACAGCTAGTCGCTCAATACTGTCAACAATCATTAATTCTTCAGTTGTCATAGCTGAACGTACCTCAAAACAATTCCAATCCTCTTTAAGCTTTTTGGCACTGCGACCAAAAACTATACGGTTTGTTGCATCGGTACAATTGTTATAAATCCATTTTTGGTAGTTGTCAGAAAGAGTGTCTTTATTAGTCTTGATATACTCTTGAATAGCATCGGTCAAGGTACGACGAGTAAGCTTTCCTTGAACTCTGGCTTTTTGCTTCTCCTGGTATTCCTCCAATGCTCGTTTATTATTAAAAGCGATATCATAAGCTTGTTCTAAAGTTGTCGTGGTTGATGCTTCGGCGATCGCTTGAGCTACTTTATTCCCTTTGAGTAGTATTTGGATATTAATCAATCCAAATACTTCTAAATCAACAACATTGATTCTGGCATTATCTAATTCAGTAGCTAATTTGGATGAACGAAACTTCTTACCTAGTAGGCGTTTGAAGTCTCTTGACGCAGTGTTTTTGGATGGACGAAAACCTTCATTATCTTGTGAGTAAATATCGACAATTTGTGGTATAGCTATGCCATAATTACCGTTAGGTAACTTCAAGCCTGGAAATTTAAATCCAGCATAGTTAATGGTGGCTACTACTGCTTTTTGGGGTTTTTGTGTCATTAACCTTTCTCCCCCATGAAGCACTCCAACTTCAACCAATGCGGGAGTTTAAGTAATACTATTGGACAAAAATATTGAACGGATTGCTCAATTACAGTAGTGTTTATTTCTTTCCCAAAGGCAAAGTAGAGAGCTTTGATTCTGTTTAATACTTCCGTAGCCCTTTCTTCATTAACTTGGGCTAACTGATTTTCTCGCGCTGATTTTGACTCAACTAAAATTGTGTCGGTTATCATATTCATAGCCATGACCTTCGTAAACTCTAGGTTTTGGTGTATAGCGATCGCGATTCTTTCTCAGGGACTGCGGTCGCTTTTCAATTTGAGGATTAAATTAAAGGCAATTTGGGTGAATGACTACACTTGGCTTTGTATTTGAACTTAATCTCCCGAAAAATAATTACTTCTCCATTAAATAAGTTCTTCAACTTCTTCAACTAGCTCGATAAAACTAATTTTTTTTTTCGCCAATTTACTTAAAGCACCGCAGATTTCCTCAATACGTTCTCCTCCAATACGAGGTATGGTTTTGGATGTTCTCCAATTAGATACGGCAGACTCATTAACACCTAGCTCTTCAGCTAACTCTTTACCTTTAATGTCATGTCTCGCCATAACTTCTTTGAGTCTCCATCGAATCATTTTTGTGATAACAGCCATAATTTACCCTCAAATTTTATCATTTATGATTATATCACATATATTATGGTTTAACCATAATATATGTATTTTAAACATCTTGACGTTATGGTTAAACCATAATAAAATAGGATTAACGAGAAACAAAGAAACGGCGCAATACCGATGACAACTAAGAAATTCTGAACTTTCTCATTACAACCATCCACGAACTAATTCTCACAACATAGTCCCGCAATCATATATATATGGTCGCAGACATGGTCATCTAGGCATAGCACAAGGTCAACTGACTAGGTAAAGAAGCTAGATGACGCAATCAAAGGACATTCTTAATATTTAATTCAAAGGCGATTTCTTTCTTATCCCGAAGAGAGGCTTCGCCAATAATTCTGTGAAGAGGAGAACAACTCACTTTGGACGGTCTGTTGCTCTCCTTTGTAAACCTATTCAAAGGTAATAAACCTATCATGCCACAAACTAAAGTAATTGCACCAACTCCAGCAGTACAATCAACTTGTGAAACCTGCTCCAAATTCAACAATTACAACGAATTTAATGGAAAAGGCTGGTGTAATCTATTCAATAAACCTGCACGCACGCATCACGAACTAACCTCTGATTGTCAAAATGCGCTTGATTCAGAAGAATTAACCGAATTACTCTCAACTCACAAAGCTTTCCTCAAGCCAGTTATTAATGGCTTCCCAGGGCGTAATGTTTACAAACAATTACCCGAACTCGGATATGAGCGCATCGGCTACGTCAGTCAAAATCTGGTCGGTTGGTTTGCACTAAATCAGCATGGTCTGACCGTAGCTGAGAAATTACCCAGTCAAAATGAAGCTCTAGGCGCATTACTGGAAAGTTTTAAACCGAAGAAGTCAATTGATTATCCTTCGCCTCTTGAAAAAGAATCAACCTCTTACTTAGACGACATAGAACAAGAATTAGAGCAAGTAGAAGATATCCCCCACTCTGAATATGAACCTGGTCAAATAGTTAAAGTTATCGATGAAGGTGAAGACCATACAGAATGGGCAGATTTTGTAGTTATAGGGGCAGTTTTTAACCAAGATCGTTTCTCTTCTACCGAATCTTATCTTACTGAACCCAATTGGTTGTATCTAATTGCTTCAGTAGAAAGACCTACTCAACATCAATTCTGGGTGCCAGAGAATGAAATTTGTCATGTCGAGCAATCCCATCTAATCGATACAGCAGAGGTTTTCTAACTACTAGCTGCGATTTTTCGCGGTACGCTAGCTAGCTTCAAGAGCAGAGCCAGGAATTAACCCGACTCTGCTCTCTTGGCTGTCGCGATGGGGGAATTTTTATGTCCAATTATCCCTCTAATTATGCTTGTAATATTTTTGTCTTTTAAATCAGGAGAAGGAAAGTGAAACCTTTTGGAAAAAAACCCAGTTATGAAGAATTGGTTGACAAGCTAATAGAAGCTTCTACGTTAGAGGATTTTTTGAAAATTCAAGCCTTGTTTATTCCTGATGAAAGCGTCAATGCTTGGTTCCAAGAAAAAGATAAGCAATTAGACTTGCTCTCTTCGCGTTGTGCCTGGGAAAAGTATGAATTCCAGCTTACCTCAGAAGAACTAAAAGCTAGGGAAAGATGGAAAAAAATCAGGGCTGAATTGAAAGAATACGAAGAAAGATTTTGTCTTTAGGATGGCTACCGCCCAATTAATCATGACAATTATCGCTTTTAATTATGGCAAGTAACATCAGACCAATTAGCAGCAATGTTATAAGCAAGAAAAAGGAAAGAAAATTCCTGCTTCTTCGATATTTAACTCAATCCCAGGAAAGAAAGGAATTGTTTTCTGGGTCGATCGCCAAAAATACTTTTTCACTTGGGAGCAGCTACAGAAATATCAAG